>NZ_DKLH01000031.1:0-3116 GCF_002455685.1 Sphingobacterium sp. UBA6645 | reverse complement strand
TAGAGGAAATACTAAATACTACTTCTGAACCAAGGATACAAGGATGGACAGGATCTGTACATACCTGCTGTTACTGAATAGCATATGACACCCCTTTCTTACCCATATCATAGCCAATTCGGAGCGGTTATGATTGGGGTTTGAATTGGGTTTGAGATGGGAGTAAGTAAACCAGTTTACGACTAGGTCAAGACAAAAAGTACCGAAAAGTATCGTAGTGAATATTTAACCTTTAAACCCGAACCTACCAATCCTTTTATCCTTCCTTTCCTGGTATTCAAGACAAACTTTCCCTTCTTCAAATCAAAACATCCTTCCTTCAAAAACATAAAAGCAAAAAAAACGCCCAGAAAAACAGGGCGCCATACTCTTATATCTAAAATCTTATATCTAATCTAAAATCTAAAATCTATAGCTCAACGTCGTAGTAAAACTTCTTGGCGGAATAGGATTCACGCTATAGTTTTCGTGTACATAGTAGTTAAACTCATTGCTGATATTGCTGATCTTTCCGAGAATACTCCAATTTCTGTAGGTATATCCTGCGGAGAAATCAAATGTTGTAAATGGATCGATTGGAATTACACGATCTTCACCTTTGCTTTCATTGATTTTAGTATTGTTCCAGCCGGCGTTACGCTTTCCGGTGTAGTAGGTTGAAAAACCTAACTTCAGGCCTTTTGCACCTCCGTTTTGGATCGTATAGAATAACGATGCATTTCCTGTATGGGCTGTAGTTCCTACCAAACGAACGCCTTCTACGCTGCCATTATCATTGGTTTCCAGATAGCGCATAAAGTTATAAGCATATCCACCCATGACCTCTAGGCCGTCGATAATCGTACCGGTGATATCTAGGTCTAGGCCGTCAGAAGCGGTTTTTCCTGTAAATTCCTTCATGTTTGCATCCGGAACATTTCCGCTCTCATCCATGATGGCTTGCGCAAAACGATCGTTGATAATACGGTACCACGTTAGATTTGCAGTCAAGCGGCCCGCGAATAGTTCATTTTTCACCCCAGCTTCATAATGGTCGATAATGGAAGGGCCCATTGGTCTGAATTCGCTATCATAACCCGAATTCGAAGTGAAGTTATTGGCGTAACTCACAAAGAAGGAAGTCGATTTTATCGGTTGATAGATCAAAGCGAATTTCGGTGACCACACGCTTTCCTTTTTGTCTCCTAACAGCTGACCGTCCTTAGTTTTGTTCTCAACGACATAGGATGAATCTTTAGCATAGTCATAACCCTCCGATTGTTTATTCTTTTGTTCCGTATAGCGAATACCTACTAACACTTTGAATTTATCTGTCAGGCTTACTAAGTCCTGAGCAAATACGCCGTAGCGATAGACATTGGTTGCCGTTCTTGTTTTCAGATCAGTCTCCGGTATATCCGTTCTTGATTTATAGGAATCCTTTTCAAAAACGTTGATTTCATCATATGCTGTGGATGGTTTCGAAGGATCGGCACCTGCATAGATATTGAATGCATAGTTTTTTGCGTTCGACTGATCGAAATCTGCGCCAACCAACACCTGATGTTTGATCGTACCGGTATATACTGTACCTGTTAGGTTAGCTTGTTGGTTGAAAGTTAACTCCTCCGACTCGGTTCTGTTCAATGCACGTGAAATTGTACCATCAGCCTTAGCTTGGATTCGTTCCGCGCCGAAGTAGTTTCTGTTGTATTGTTGGTAGCTAGCGTTCAAGTCGAGTTTCCAATTGCTGGAGAAGTCATGCGAAAAAGCCAACTGACCGTTGCTGGAATTCGTCTTATTGTATGCCCATTCCGTATTTAGGAAAGTGCTTCTTCCAACACGATGATCGATCTTCCCGTCGATTGAACCAATTCCGAAGTCCGGCGTGAAATCACTTTTTAAGTAATCGAACATCGCATTTAATGTTGATTTCTCTGAAATTTTATACAATAAGGACGGGTTTACATAAAAACGTTTGCTCTCTACATTATCTCTATAGCTCTCCGCGTATTCGCCGGTCCCCACTATTCGGAATGCTAATCGGTTACTTATCGGACCATACACATCAACGATAGGCTTGTATTGATTGAAGCTGCCGACACGCATAGATACCTCTCCGCCGTGCTCAAACTTTGGCTTCTTGGTTACCAAATTGACGACAGCACCTCCCGATACACCACCATATAATAAAGCAGCAGATCCCTTCAGGATCTCCACGGATTCTAACGTACTTGCTTCGATAGATCCCCCATTATTGGTTCGTGCGCCATTCTTAAAGATATTATTCGATCCCAAGCTATAACCGCGAGCATAGAAATTTTCATTCACCCCTCCACGGTTAGCTCCCAAAGCAACACCATTCGCATTTTTCAAAACGTCACTCAAGCGGTTCACCTGCTGATCGCGGATAACTTGTGAATTGATAATCTGTACCGATTGAGGCAGATCGCGCACTAATATGCCCCCCTTGCCGACCGCCAGTTTCTTGTCGTTCACCGTATGATACCCTACAACATCAACACTATCAATACTGTTATGATTATCATTCAATACTAATTCAGCAATTCTTGTTTCCAGTCCTTCCGGCTGCACCTGTATATTACGAGATTCATAGCCCACCGCACTCGCAACAAGAACAAACTCGCCCGGATGTCCGATGTATAATTCAAAATGACCACTACCGTTCGTTTTGGCAGCATAACCATTCGATGAAATATTAACTTCAGATAAGCCCTTACCCTTCGGATTAACGACCTTTCCTTTAACTGTCGTCTGCGCCATCACAGTAGTTCCAGCGGATAGCATGAATAGTAAGGTTAATATTTTAGTAATTCTCATGTTTATTTGTACTAAATCTAAATAAAGTACAAATGTAATCCCTCGATATTTCAGAAAAAATAAACATTCCGCTAAAAACTTTAATAATCGGAAAAAGTGAGTAGTAGTTAGTAGTTAGTATTTAGACCTATGGCTGTTATAGATTTTAGATATTAAAGCATTGGCGATTGAGTAAAGTTTTTGTCTTGAACCTTTGGTCTTGAAAGGAAGGATTAAAGGATTGTCAGGACTTTTTGTCTTATACCTTTGGCCTTGACAGGAAGGTCGTCTTGAACCAGGAAAGGAAGGATTAAAAG
>NZ_DKLH01000020.1:0-27372 GCF_002455685.1 Sphingobacterium sp. UBA6645 | reverse complement strand
ACAACTTGCCACACGATGTCTTCTTTGAGAATCGTTATAGCGATAAAACACTATATACAATACAAATTGACGTCAGGAGCGTTAAAACTATCAAATATCGACTTACTGCTTAAAACTCAAAAATGAAAACAGTAATGAAATCGCAAAAGCTATAAAACAGAAGAAGGTGCCTTTTTAGACACCTTCTTTTTTGATTTTAATGCCTACATTAGTAAAAAGAATCAGATGATGAACAAAGCATTAATCGACATCGAACAAGTACAAAATTTTATCAAAGAGCAAGCTGACCGTGTCATCATATTAGATGCCAGCATTGATAAAGTCGGACAGAAGCTTGATAATAATAACTTAGAGCTTATCCCGAACTCACATTTTCTTGATATTGAAAACGCTTTTTCAGACAAAGCTATTAACCTGCCGCACACAATGGTTGATGCGTCTACATTTGAGAACGAAGCAAGAAAACTAGGTGTCAACGAGGATTCTATCGTCTTACTTTATGATCGTTGGGGCGTATATTCCAGTCCGCGAGCTTGGTGGATGTTTAAATATATGGGCCTCGACCAAGTATACGTAATCAATGGAGGCTTTCCTGCATGGAAATCTATGGATCTTCCTACGGTTAATTCTTATGCAACAGTGCAACAGACGGGAAACTTTATAGCAAAGCCGAATAGCGAGTGGATCGTTAAAATTGATGAATTAAAAGAACTAGTCGGTGAAGCAGACGTGCATATTACAGATGCTCGAAGTGCGGGGCGCTTCTCCGGGGCCGCGCCGGAACCTCGTCCGGGGCTAAAGTCCGGACATATTCCGGGATCGAAGAATATTCCTTTTGATCAGGTTCTTGATGGAGCATATTTTAGGTCTAACGAACAGATAGCCCCTCTGTATGCTGACAAGTCTTTTTCTTCGGGACAAAATATCTTTACATGCGGATCGGGCATTACCGCATCGGTTTTAGCATTAGGTGCTTATGAATTAGGATATCCTCATATACGGGTATATGATGGTTCTTGGTCGGAATGGGGGTCAGATCCCGATACAATCGTCGATCAAAATATTTAGATCAATATGAAAAAAGGGATAGTCTATCAATTACCCCTTTTTTTTAATTTATTTTCTCGCTGCCGGCAATGGTACATAACCATCGTCGCCAGGGACTTTAGGAAACTCATGGTTTATCCATTTCTGTTTCGCCTCCTCAATTATTTCTTTACTGGTAGCAACAAAGTTCCAATAGATAAATCGTTCTTCTGGGAAGGGTTCTCCACCAAAGATATAAACTGTCGTTCCTGCTTTCATCTCAAACGAGCACAGGTGCGCATCTAAGGTAATCAGAATCTGTTTCGGACCGTAGGTATAGCCATTGCTTTCGATTTCACCTTCGAGGATGTACAAGCCGCTCTCACCATACAATTCTCCACGAATATCAATTAATGCATCCTTAGTTGTTTTGATCTCCATCATATAGAGCTTGCTATGCACCGGCACCGGTGATTTTTTTCCAAAGGCCTCACCAGCGATAAGCTTGTAAGACACTACATCTGCTTCCCATGCAGGGATAGCGTCGGCTTCTACGTGGTGGAATTCGGGCTCCTGAAACTCCAATTCTTTGGGCAAAGCCACCCATATTTGTAGGCCATGCAAGAACTTATCTTTCTGCCGCAGATATTCTGGCGTACGCTCGGAGTGAACAACTCCTTTCCCGGCAGTCATCCAATTGACTGCTCCAGGTTTTATTTCCATAGCAGTGCCCAAGCTATCGCGATGAAAGATAGACCCTTCAAATAGATAGGTTAATGTGGATAATCCGATATGAGGGTGTGGACCAACATCTAAGTTTTCATGATCGGCAAGACATGCTGGCCCCATATGGTCTATAAATACAAACGGACCAATAGAACGTTTCTGACGGAATGGCAATAACCTCCCTACTAAAAAATTACCTATATCTGCTGCTGTTTCTTCTCTGATGAAATCAATATTTGACATGCTTCCTCCTATAATGTGATTTAAGTATAAAGATACCCAAATTCGGTTTACTTCTGCAACAGCTTGAATAGCAAATCGGCACCAAGCTTGGTCGTCCTATTGTCAATATCATAGCGTGGATTCAGCTCAGCAATATCGATAGAACAAAGATTAGGCAGTTGAATGATTGTTTCGAATATCAACTGGAAATTATGGTCCGGTACGATGCCGTTGAACGCTAGGGCAGATACTCCCGGAGCATAAGCAGCAGCGAATGCATCTAAATCTATCGTCAAATAAACTTGATCCACCTTCTTACCAAAATCTATAATCTGATCAATGATCTCTCCTAGCCTCTCCGTATAGATACGCTTTGCCTGTATGATTTCCACCCCCTTGGCATCGGCATAGTCGAACAAGGCCTTTGTATTGGATATTTCCTGAATGCCGATCGCTAAGTAATGAAAGGTAAGATTTTCCTGTTCGGTATGCTGTGCAATTTGATAGAATCCAGTTCCGGAATTGCCTTTACCCGCCACTAATGGACGGATATCCAAGTGTGCATCAATGTTGATGATGCCCACAGATTGTTTTGTCGCTGTTTGGAGACCTAGATAATGTGGGTAGGTGATTTCATGGCCACCACCAAGCAGCACAGGAAATCCGCCCATGGAAATAATCTTACTCACCGCAGCATGCAGACAGTCTTGCGCTTCTTCCAATTTTTCATTAGAGCAAATAACATCTCCTGCATCGATAAGACGCGTCGTATCCGAAAAATGGACTGGTAGTCCAGCCAACACTTTTCGGAACGCTGCAGGTCCTTCTTTTGCGCCGATTCTGCCTTGATTTCTCCTCACTCCCTCCTCGCAACAAAATCCTAATAGGACGAAGGCGCCAGCGAGCGATTGCTCATTAGATAAATCAATTGCATCAACGACTTGATGCCAACGTAAGAATACTTGCTCAGTGCCATCAATTCTTCCCTGCCAGTTCTGCTGATCGCCAGGTTGATAATATGCATTATCGAGTATTGCCATATATTAATTGAATAATTGATCAATAAGTTGATCATCTACCATAACGGATTCTGTTACTTTAAAGTTTGCTGTTCTTGCCAACTCGGTTTCCAAGGCGCTTTTTGCCTCTTTGTTTCTTGCCCAAGCACGTCGTGCAATACCATTATTAACATCAAAGAACAACATTTGTCGGAGTTTCTCCTCACTTTCAGCGGAGCCGTCCAGCAGCATACCAAAACCGCCATTGATCACCTCTCCCCATCCTACTCCGCCACCATTATGAATGGATACCCAGGTAGCACCGCGGAAGCTATCGCCAATCACATTATGAATAGCCATGTCTGCGGTGTAGCGGGAACCATCGTATATATTGCTGGTTTCGCGATACGGAGAATCCGTTCCTGAAACATCGTGATGATCTCGACCGAGAACAACCGGAGCCGATAATCGGCCATCGCGCACGGCATCATTAAATGCTATCGCAATTTTCGTACGGCCCAAAGCGTCGGCATATAAAATGCGAGCTTGTGATCCCACAACGAGCTTATTTTGCTTCGCATCGCTAATCCATTTTATATTATCATCCATCTGTTGAGAAATCTCTTCTGACGCCTCTTTTTTCAAATCTTCTAATACTTGTAAGGCCAAGTTATCCGTTAGTTCAAGATCACTCTCCTTTCCGGAAGTGCAGACCCAGCGGAATGGACCAAATCCGTAGTCGAAACACATCGGCCCTAAGATATCCTGTACATAGGAAGGATATCGGAAATTAATGTTATCCTCCGCCATGACGTCAGCTTTCGCCCGAGAACATTCAAGCAGGAAAGCATTACCATAATCGAAAAAATAAGTTCCTTTAGCGACATGCTTATTTATTGCGGCGGCATGCCTTCTCAATGATGCCTCAACTTTTTCTTTAAAAACTTCAGGCGCATTCGCGATCATCTGATTGGCCTCTTCGAAACTGACTCCGACCGGATAGTATCCCCCGGACCATGGATTATGCAATGATGTTTGATCCGACCCTACAGTAATCGGTAGATTGGCTAAATCGAATTGTTCCCACACGTCAACAATATTTCCTAAATAGGCTATTGACACGATTTCTTTATTCGCTATTGCGGATTTAACACGAGTAATCAATTCGTCCATATCCTCAATGAGCAGATCTACCCATCCTTGCTCATGACGCTTACGAGCGGCAGCAGGGTTCACTTCGGCACAAACGGTAATACAGCCTGCAATGTTTCCAGCCTTTGGCTGTGCTCCGCTCATTCCTCCAAGACCGGAGGTCAAAAACACTTTTCCTGCTGCAGTTTCTGTGTATGAGAGTTGTTTTCTAAAGGCGTTCATAACCGTGATTGTGGTGCCATGAACAATACCTTGCGGGCCAATATACATGTAAGAACCCGCCGTCATTTGACCGTATTGGGTGACACCTAATGCATTGTACCTTTCCCAATCATCCGGCTTGGAATAGTTCGGAATCATCATGCCATTGCTGACCACCACGCGGGGTGCAAAGCTGGACGAGGGGAATAAGCCCATCGGATGGCCACTATACATATGCAGGGTTTGATCATCATTCATCGTCGCCAGGAACTTCATCGTGAGCAGATATTGCGCCCAATTCTGAAAAACTGCACCATTTCCTCCATAGGTGATGAGCTCGTGCGGATGCTGTGCAACAGCGGGATCCAGGTTATTCTGAATCATCAACATGATTGATGCCGCCTGTATAGAATTTGCTGGATATTCCTCTATCGGGCGAGCATACATAGCATAGGATGGACGAAATCTATACATATAAATACGTCCGTATGTATGTAATTCCTCTAAAAATTCAGGTGCCAAGACCTTATGCCATTCTTTAGGGAAATAGCGCAGGGCATTACGGATAGCTAGCTTTTCCTCTTCCTTCGTCAATATGGCTTTACGCTTTGGTGCGTGGCTTACAGTCTGATCGTATATCGCTGCTTGAGGCAATTCTGCCGGTATTCCCTGAAGCAAGGCTTCTTTAAAATTTAAGTTTTCCATAATTAATGATTGTTTGAGCTTACTAGTTGACCTCTCTTCCAGACAGCATGTGGCTCAAGACGCCCTTGCAAATAGGTTATATTCTGATAATTATCCGTCTGATAGATATTGAAATCCGCAAGCAAACCTGCTACCAGTCGCCCTCTATCATGTAAGTTTAAAGCTTTAGCTGCACGGAAGGTGATAGCGGCAAATACTTCAGCATTGCTCAGTTTCTCCATACTCGCTAATATACTTGCGCTGCTGATCAGCTTGCCCATAGGTGCCGAGCCCGGGTTCCAATCTGTTGCTATGGCTAAAGATGCTCCCGCATCTAAAAGTCGTCTGGCCGGTGTAAATGCACAGCCTATACCTAAAGAAGCAGCAGGCAGGGCAACTGCGACCACATCGGATTCGGCCAACAGTTGAATTTCTTCTTCTGTTGAAGCTTCTAAATGATCTGCTGAGACCGCGGACAGTTCTACAGCCAGCTTGGAGCCTGAGGTGGTAAACTGATCGGCATGAACCGTAAGATCAAAACCTAAAGCTTTTGCCTGTTCATAATATGGCTTTGCCTGTTCCGCAGAGAATGCGCTTCTTTCAACAAAGGCATCTACACGTGTTGTCAAGCGCTCGTCTTTAAGAATGGGGAATAATACTTTGGCGATCATCTGAAGATATTCCTCGGCACTTCCTTCGAAGTCCTTAGGCAACATATGAGCCGCTAAACATGTACTCAACAGATCAGCTTTCGTTTCCTTATCGGCATCGGCAATGGCCCGCAGTGTTTTCAATTCCTCTTCAACGGTTAAACCATATCCGCTCTTTACTTCAATAGTTGTAATTCCCTGAGCAAGCAGATAATTCGCACGCTCTACCGTCAGCTGTTTTAACTCTTCTTGAGAGCATGCACGCGTATGTTTCACCGTACTCCATATACCTCCGCCCGCTTCTGCAATTTCAAGATAAGAACTACCAGCATTGCGCATCGCAAAATCATTGGCCCTGTTTCCGCCGAAAGCAATATGTGTGTGGCAATCGATATATCCTGGGAGAGCAACAAAATCTCCATCCAATTCGATAAGCTCTAAATCGTTTTTTAACTTTTGTTTGAGCGTCTGATAATCAGAAACTTCCTTAATCGACTCGCCTTCTATCCAAATACCTGCAGCCGGAATTACTTCTAGTTGCGAATCTTTTAGCGCACCTTTTAACGGAAGTTCAGCCATGCTGACCAACTGCTTAAAGGGCCCAATTAATATACCTTGCTTTTCCATGTTTAACATTCAAAATATGAAGCACCTGTTCCTAAATATTCCACTCCTTGTTGACTAGCAACCTTATTCGCTACCTCAACAAGTGCGCCTGATTTAACAAGCTCCAGCGCCGCATCAAGAAGATCAGTCATGGGTTGATCCTCTTCAATATGCGGAATTGACTCCCTGATGTGCTGATGTATCGCTTCGATAACAGCAGTTGATTTCAAAGGTTGATGGTAATCCTTGGCTTGTGCTGCACAAAGTAGTTCTATACTTAAAATCTTGTCTACATTATCCAATACCTGCAGCAATTTCCTTCCGGAGATCGACCCCATGCTTACATGGTCTTCCTGCCCTAAGGAAGTAGGAATGCTATCCGCACTTGCCGGAAAGCAAAGTCCTTTATTTTCGCTTGCAATTGCTGCCGTACTATATTGAAGAATCATAAATCCGGAGTTTAGACCAGTAGATTTCATGAGTAATTTAGGAACCCCGTTGGTTTCGCCTTCGAGGGATAAGTAAACCCTTCTATCCGATATATTCCCTAGTTCAGAAACCGCCAAGGTTGCATAATCTAAAGGAAGAGCGATTGGCTGCCCATGGAATGAACCCCCTGAGATCGTCAATTCATTGTTGATAATAATTGGATTATCCGTCACCGAGTTGATTTCTGTTTCAATAATTTCTTTAAAATGCAACCAAGCGTTCCTTGAAGCGCCATGAACCTGCGGAATACAACGCAGCGAATATGGGTCTTGAACACGAGAACAGTTTTTATGTGATTCCAACACCTCAGAGCCTTTTAATAAGTTGAATATCGTTGAAGCGACAAAAACGTTGCCCTTATATGGTCTTAACTGATGTAATTCGCTAAAGAAAGGTTTGATAGATCCATTTAGCCCTTCGATCATCAGGGTGGCAATTAAGTCGGCATTGTCCATTAATCGTTTCATTTCTACGACAGCCTTGACGCCATGAGCCGCCATAAACTGCGTACCATTAATTAATGCTAAACCCTCTTTAGCGCCTAAGTGAATCGCCTCCATTCCATATTGATCTAAGACATCCTGCGTTGCACTTATTTTCCCCTGGTACCAAACCTTACCAAGTCCAATTAATGGTAAAAACAGATGTGAGAGTGGCGCTAAATCGCCTGATGCCCCCACGGAACCCTGCTTAGGAACAACTGGTATGACATCGTTTTCAATATGCCAAATAATTCGTTCGACTGTTGTTAATTGAACGCCCGAATAGCCTTTTGCCAATGCTTGAACTTTCAATATCATCATCAACTTACTTAATTCGGCGTCGATTGGCTCGCCTACGCCTACCGCATGGCTTTTAAGGATATTCTCCTGTAGCTTCTTCGTGTCATTCGCACCGATTAAACTCGTGCAAAGGGGTCCAAAACCCGTATTGATACCATAAACTACCTTTCCGGCGTCAACAATTTCTTGCACATATTGTGCACTCCGATTTATGCCAGCCGTAACTTCTTCGGTTAAAACAGCTTTAGTTTCACCTTTTGCAATTGAAACAGCAATTGCACTGCTCAATATATCTTGTCCGTAATTGAATGATTTCATCATAAAATGCTTTATATCCAAATTTAGCCCCTATATTTGATAATCAGTAATATCAATTTTATCATCGACTGATAACTATGAATTATCAAATAGAACTAAGACATCTGCAATATTTCAAGGTCCTCGCTGAGGAACTCCACTTTCGTCGGGCGGCGGAGCGCTTATATATTGCTCAGCCGGGACTATCGAGACAGATAAAACAATTGGAAGAATATTATCGAGCGCCACTATTTATACGAGATAAAAGAAACGTTGCATTGACTGTCGCTGGTGAATATCTCAAGACGGAAGTTGATCTACTATTTAATCAGATGGGAATCATAAAAACGCAGATTGAGAAAATCGCTGAAGGAAAACTAACTTCTCTAAAATTGGGTTTCATCGGTTCTGCCGTCCAAGCAATTTTACCACAGCTATTAGTCGAGCTAAAACAGCAGCAGCCACTCATTGATATTACGCTGAATGAACTCACTAACGAAGCACAATTAGACATGCTTTTAAGAAATGAATTGGATTTCGGATTTGTACGAATAAAGGATACTCCTATGGGTTTGCGCTCTATTCCGATTTTGACCGATCATTTTGCGCTTGTTGTGCCAAAAACACATTCATTAGCGAAATCGAAGAAAGTGAATCTGCAGGATTTTAAAGATGAATCTTTTATCCTTTTTTCTAAAGAATATAGCAATTCCTATTACGAACTTGTGATGAGCATTTTCCAAGACCAAGGGTTTCAGCCTCACGTTGCTTTGAAAACGGTAAATGCATTAAGTATCTTTAATTTAGTCTCCCAGGGTTTAGGCGTTGCAATCGTTCCTTCGTCCTTAAAAAAAGGCTACCATACGCACGTTGATTTCCTTGAATTACAGCATATCCCACAACGAACGACACTCTCGCTGCTGTGGAATGACAACAGCAGAAATCCTGGGATTGAACTGCTGTTAAACATCGTTAAAAACATTGAGAAAAGAATTCTCAAGAAATAAGCAAGGTGGCGGACCGTTATTTTTCTTCTGTTTGACCGTCTTTATCTAATGGTAACTCTTCAGATTCGTTTACTTCTTTATAGGAAATCTCCGTCTTCGGCTCATTTGTTTTTTCGTCGGTCTTCACCTGCACGTCCATTTCAACTTTTTTCTTGTTTTTTGGAAGCCGAACGATACCCCATTTCATCAGCAATTCTTGCGTTGAGTTCCGTTTGAGGTGCATCTTCTCGGGCTCACCAATTAGAAATCCAACCGCCGACATGCCAGGGGAAGCGTCGAAGATTACTTTTAAGGTTGCTATAAATGGTAAAGCCAGGATTAAACCCGCTAGCCCGAATAACATACCTCCAAGTAAAATACCGATAATCGCCATTAATGGATTAATACTAACCTTACTTCCCACGATATTCGGGGTGATGATGTTACCTTCCAAGAATTGAACGACCTGAAACCAAGCAACCACTCCTACGGCATACCATGCATTATCTTTTACAGCAAGAGCAAACAGTGCGGGAAGTATAGATCCTATAGCAATTCCGATATAAGGCAGGAGCATTAAGAGCGAGGCAAGCGACCCGAAAAACCAAGCATAGTCGATGCCCATAAGCATCAAACCTCCTGTATTCAGCACCGCGACAATCCCCATTACTGTAACCAAGCCTACTAGATAGCTTTGTACAACCTCGTATATTTTATTCAAGACCTCATTTACCTTATGTTGAGGTGATTTACGGAATGCTTTGAAGAAAAATTCACGGAAGAAATCTCTATAATACAATAGAAAAAATACATACAAAGGAACTAGAATAGCGCTTGCCAGCATATTACCGATAGAACCAAACATGCCGGTAACCATGCCTCCGGCATTTTCCAATGCCTTATTTCCTTGGTCACGCAGCTGTTCCATCACTTCAGAGCGTTGAATGCCAAACTGCTTCTCTATCCACTCTTGCCCGCGCTCTAATACTGATAATACTTTATCTGTAATTGCGCTAGCATCTTTTCCGATAATGATACTTTCATGCACGATGAACCAAATCAGCCCGGAAATAATCGCTATCGCGACTATAACCGCTAATATCGAAGAGAAAGCTTTTCCTAATCGTAGTCTCTCGAAAAATCGAGCCAACGGAAAAAGAGAAATCGCTAATAATATCGCAAAAAGCAAAGGCAATAGCACCCCTTGTGTCACATACATCAGTCCTATAATCAGGACAGTGGCAAATAGTGAGGCTGCAAGTTCAAACGAATAAGGTCTCTTCGGCGAGCTGTTTTCCATAAAGTTTTATTAGTTAATCAATGTGTTTTTACGTTTTTTGTCCCAGTAAAGTACATACGCGAAGGCCAAGAACACGATGATGGCATCAGCATACATGATATAAGGTATTCGCGTTATATGGTCATGAAAAATGTAACCTGCAAATAATGCGCCAGCTCCGATTCCGGCCTCGAGCGCGATATACATGGTCGCCATAGCCTTACCGCGATATTGTGGAAGGGAGAGATCAATGGTCCAAGCATTTACTGCTGGTGAAAAGATTCCTGTACCTATACCATATAAACATGCCCCGATAACTAAATTTAAGATGTTATCGCTATAACCTATGTAAAAAATAGAAATCGTGATAATGACTAAGCCCACTTTCATCACTGCTATTCTTCCGTATCGATCAGCAACCTTTCCTGACACAAATCGAACAGCAATGGACGCTAGCGTATAAGCTAGAAAGAACATTCCCTTATTCGCAATGCCGAGATGATCGCTCCAATCGGGAATCAAGGTAAGTATTACTCCATATGCGGTATATGACAACATAGTCACGATTGCCGCGGGAATTACACGGACCTCGATAATATCTCTTCTGGATATCTTGAGCATCTTAGGCGAAAAGCGCTGCCGTGTATTCAATGTTTCTTTCATATTCATAACGATAATGATCGAAAAGAATGCGAACGCCGAAGATGCATAAAACATGCTGTTTAAACCGTAATCCATCGCGATATAAGATCCGATTGCCGGTCCGATTGCGCCTCCTATGCTAAAGCATAATCCATGCATCCCAAGTGCCTCGCCCCAACGGGTAGAAGGGATTATGTCTGCAATATAGGCCGAAGTCGCTGTCGGTTTAAATCCTGTAGAAAATCCGTGGACTAATCGTAAGAGAAAAAAGCCGGATATACTTGTTAGGATGGGATAAAAGAACCCACACAAAACACAGACAATTGAGCCGATTGCCATCACAGGCACTCGTCCCCATTTGTCGGTTAATCGTCCCGAAAAGGGTCGTGAAATCCCAGCCGTCAGTGTAAATAATGAAATGATAAGGCCTTTATGCTCCGCGCCTCCCAATGATGATAAATAGGCTGGGAGTTCAGGAATGATCATATTAAAGCTCGCTGAAAACAGCAGAGAGCTTAAACAAAGCAAGCCAAATTGGAGGGTATATAATTTTTGATCTTCGGGGACTTCCATTTTTATTATCGTTTCAAAAATCCTTGCCTAGCGACTTCTGAACAAAAAAGCGTTGTTGCGATCGCTACATTTAAGGATTCTGCTTTACCGATTCGTGGTATTGTAACGGCATGGTCGATTCGGCTTAACAAGCTTTTTCGAATACCATTGCCCTCATTTCCCATAAGAATCAATCCCGCATCAGAAAAGTTCGTTTCATAGATAGATGCGCCATCAAGCAAAGCGCCAAATACAGGAAGCGATGATTCTTGAAGGAATTGTTCAATATCTACATAATAGATTTTAACACGGGACAGCGAGCCCATGGTCGCTTGTACTACTTTAGGGTTATAACAGTCTACCGTTCCGATGGAACAGATGATATGTTCAATACCGAACCATTCTGCAGTACGAATTATCGTACCTAGATTTCCTGGATCTTGAACATCGTCTAACACAAGGCTATGTTTAGTTTCCAAGGCTTTTGCATCCAGTTCAGCATCATTTGGCAATTGAACCAATGCTAAAGCGCCCTGCGGATTCTTCAATTGACTAATCCTGCCTAATTCGGTATCATTCAGCTCTTCGAGTTTTATATTTTGAGGGATTTTACCCAATTTTGCAAGAGCATCTGCTGTAGCATAGATTTTTTGTATCTTGTAATTAGAGTGTACAAACTCTAAGACTGATTTTATTCCTTCTACAACAAACATCTGCTGTTGATTTCGGAATTTTTTATGCTGTAATGATGCAATTAGACTGATTTGTGCTTTTGACAACATAGGGTGAATGACTAAAAAACGAAGAATTTTATTTTTTGCAAGTATAACATTTTTGTTGCTATTTTTTGCTTCCTGTCGTTCTGCAAAGTACCTCGAAGATCAACAAGCCTTGGTCACTGATATCGATATTAACGGAGTTACTCCAGAGCTGAAAGAAAATACGCAGATGTATATCGCCAATGAAATCAGACCAAATTCTCCGCTCTATCTCACGATTTATAACCTGTTCAACACCAGAGACGGACGTTATAAAACTGAAAAAATAAAGAATGTCGGTGAAGCACCGCGCATCCTCGACTCTGCTATGGTTGAACTTTCTGCTAACCAGATTCAACGTTATCTGCAGACAAAAGGTTATTTCAATGCTTCCGTAACGCCTTCCATAACGATCAACAAGAAAAAAGCACATATTGATTTTAATGCAGTCTTAGGTACCCCCTATTTGGTAAATGATATTGCCCGAACTGTAAATGACCCGAAAGTTCGCGAATTATATGAGAGCAAAGTCGTGCCGAAATCGAGCATTCAGAAAGGTAAGCAATATGATGCTGCAGATTTCTATGCTGAACGCGAAAACATGTATACGCAAATGCGAGAGAATGGTTATTACGACTATCTACGACAATATATGCGCGTTGGGCTTGACACGTTAGGCAAATCATTCAGTACCAATATAAAATTGCAAATCAGCGATCCTTCGGATTCAACGCAACATCAGATTTACACGATCAATGAAGTCCATTTTCGTATTGAAGCGCCGGAAGAGGGGTTGAAGCGCAATGAGACCGCCGAATTCGACACACTAACCCAAATTAGTTTCACTGATGAAACGGAACGCTTCAAGTTAAGACCGCTGGCTCGCTACGCCTATCTTCGTAGCGGACAAATCTACAATAGCGATAATGAGGAACTCTCCTATGATCGTTTATATGAGACTAACGGGTTTAGATCGGTAAAGATCAATTATGAGAAAAAAGACTCTTCGAAATTAGATGTCTATTATAACTTAATTCCTCGCTCTGCAATGAGCAATCAGATTGAAGGGGAATTTACATTCTCCTCTGGGATGAGCGGATTTAATATTGGGAACACGTTCTCCCACCGCAACGTTTTCGGCGGATCGGAAACCATTGAGGTGAAACTACGCTATGGGGTGCTCTTTGATACACGGTTGCCAGGCAATCTGACTGATAAGATATTCAACAACGATCTACAATTTGGTGTTAACCTTTCTTTTCCGAGGCTATTAACTCCATTTGGCGTTCGTAGTGTCGGACGATACGGAATTCCAAGAACGACATTCTCTTCGAGCTTACAACTATTCTTCCAAGATCAAACTTATGCGAATCGATACTGGATAAACAGTTTGAATTACATGTGGTATCAATCAAGCAATAGCTTACACAGTTTGACACCAGTGGTGATTGAGTATAGAGATGGGCGACTGAATGATGCCTTTAGACAGCAATTACTGGAAGAGGGCTATCAATTATA
This sequence comes from Sphingobacterium sp. UBA6645, assembly GCF_002455685.1. Classification (NCBI taxonomy): domain Bacteria; kingdom Pseudomonadati; phylum Bacteroidota; class Sphingobacteriia; order Sphingobacteriales; family Sphingobacteriaceae; genus Sphingobacterium; species Sphingobacterium sp. UBA6645. The sequence goes on along the minus strand of NZ_DKLH01000020.1, from coordinate 13,804 downwards.
TGTAGAAAGTAATCACCGACAATATTTCGGATTAGGAGCTCAATATGCTTATACCTTCAATTCTCCGAAATTGACACGCAAAGAAACCTTCAATTATTTCCGTGGAGGTGTGGATATCTCCGGGAACTTACTGGGATTGCTTGGAAATGTTGTCAATTTCAAACAGAACGAAAGTGGAGAAAAATTAATTTTCGGGGTTCCATTCCTTCAATATATCAAGGGTGAAGTTGATTACAGATGGTATAAATTTCTTGGAGGAAATAAGCAGTTCGTATTTCGATTCAACTCTGGAGTCGCTGTTCCTTACGGTAATAATTCGAGATTAATGATTTTTGAAAAGAGTTTCTTTGCCGGGGGTATGAATGGAATTCGAGCATGGCAGGCAAGAACTTTAGGCCCTGGAGGCTATAATCGAGAAGTGGTACGCGAAGAACTGAGGGTTAACTTAAGAAATCTGGATCAATTGGGAGAGATTAAAATCGAAAGCAATGCAGAATATCGATTCAGATTATTGAATAATTTCTTTGGTGCGAAGTTAAATGGAGCCACGTTCGTTGATGCCGGTAACATCTGGAACCTTCGAGAAAACACGATTAATCTGGATGGTGAATTTAAATTCAACAAATTCCTATCCCAAATAGCCATAGGAACGGGTTTTGGTCTACGAGTAGATATGGATTACTTTATTATTCGTTTAGATGCTGGCTTGAAAGTAAAGGATCCCCAATTTAAGGGAAAGGAACAGTGGGTAATCCGCAGGTTATTTAATGCAAGTGAATTCAAACAGGTCTATTATGACGCTCATAAGCCCGACCGCTATAACTTTTTGCAATATAATTTCGGAGTGGGAATGCCGTTCTAGATCAAATCTTTAAGCCCCATAATACTACTCTCAATCAGTTGTTTCACGTCTAAACCTTTACTGTAATTAAGGTACAAGTAGATTGCCGCAAGAATCAAAAGCGTTACTAGGAAGCGCTTAAACTTGTAGGCAATAAATAAGATCAGTAGCGGAAGTGCGATAAGCAGGAACCCTGAAATCTTAAAAGGACTGATACCCTTTTCTGTAACACGCAAAAAATACAATTTGCCGATTTCTTTTGCAGGACTATTGTGTTTAAAAAACACGAAAGTAGATGATTCTATGGGGTTTGCCGTTACAGCGACGCCGTCATTGAATTGAAGATCTTGTTGGAAACCGTTGATGGTGAATTTATAGCTTCCTTGTATATTGTTATTCGTCTTATCCAAACTATCCACGGCGATAATTGCGAGTTTTCCGTTTTGGGATAAATTTTCTTTAACATCAAAATCTACAATATTAGACTGCTGAGCCCACGCATTTTGCCATAGCAATTGGGTTAAGCTAATAAACAACAATAGAGCGAACAGCTTTTTCATGTTGCAATGATACAAAATTGCTAGGATTCTAAAAATGTCATGCCGCAATTTCGACTTCATTAATTACCTAGGTCTTCTTATCTTTGTGCTTTATTTTAACAAAAGTAAAGTTATATGTTGCAATTAAATTACATCCGTGAAAACAGGGATAAGGTAGTTGAAAGACTTGCTATTAAGAATTTCAACGACGCTGATTTGGTAGACCAGATCATAGCATTGGATGAACAACGTCGTAATATCCAAAACCAGTCTGACTCTATTGCTGCGGAAGCTAATTCGTCGGCAAAACAGATTGGAGATCTAATGCGTCAGGGCAAAAAAGAAGAAGCTGAAGCTATCAAATCGCAATCTGCATCATATAAGGAACAATTAAAAGAATATACACAAGAGCTGGAACGAGTTGAAATCGAGCTACATAACAAATTAATTCAACTTCCAAATCTACCTCACACCTTAGTTCCAAAAGGAATTACTCCTGAGGAGAATGAGGTTGTATTAGAAAATGGTGATAAACCTGCGCTTGCCGAGGATGCATTACCGCATTGGGAGCTTGCTGCAAAATATGACATCATTGATTTCGAACTTGGAACCAAAGTTACAGGCGCTGGTTTCCCTGTTTATAAAGGGAAAGGGGCAAGATTGCAACGAGGATTAATCAACTTCTTCTTAGATGAAGCCGCCAAAATGGGATACCGCGAAGTTCAAGTGCCGATTGTGGTGAACGAAGCGTCAGCATATGCTACCGGTCAGTTACCAGATAAAGAAGGTCAAATGTACCATGTGGTAAATGATGATCTTTATTTAATTCCTACAGCGGAAGTGCCTATTACGAATATTTATAGAGATACAATTGTAAAAGCGGAGGATTTTCCGATAAAACATTGTGGTTATACGCCATGTTTTCGTCGTGAAGCGGGTTCATATGGAGCCCATGTACGTGGTTTGAATCGTCTTCATCAATTTGACAAGGTAGAGTTAGTACAAATTGTTCATCCTGAACAATCATACACTACTTTAGAGGAAATGAGCACATATGTTCAATCATTATTGCAGAAATTGGGGCTTCCGTATCGTGTGTTACGTCTTTGTGGCGGTGACATGAGCTTTACATCGGCTATGACTTATGATATGGAAACTTACAGTGCCGCACAGAAAAGATGGTTGGAAGTTTCTTCCGTATCTAACTTTGAAACCTATCAAGCGAATCGCTTAAAAGTTCGTTTCAAGAATGATGAAGGCAAAACGCAACTCGCACATACGCTGAATGGTTCTGCATTAGCACTGCCGCGTATCGTTGCAACGCTATTGGAAAATAATCAAACAGAAAAGGGAATAAAGATTCCTGAGGTATTAGTTCCTTACGTTGGTTTTGAATATATCGACTAAGCAAACAACGAAAATAAACAGGGCTATCCAAACCGGATGGCCCTTTTTTATGTATAGCTGCTTAGAAATCGTTAGGCTGTTGCCAATACCTTTTGCTCAATTAGTGGTTTAGACTCATGTGCAGGAACAGAACGTTCCATGCTCCATTCCCAATCGAATTGCATAGAGACAGCTAAATGATCCGATAATGCCTGATTGTTTGAATTGGTAAACAAGACATTTTCGACCTGATAATCCTTAGGCAGGAATTTCAGATGCTCGCTATCTCGAAAGAAAATCTTGTCTAGACTTTCTGTGTCATTGTTCAGCGAAAGCATATGCTGTGCAACAAATTTCGGAATGATTTCTGGGAATACGTTCTTCCGTAGGAAATTCACCCATCCATCGGTCAAACCCGTCGACTCAATAAATTCATAGAGGTTATCACGTTTGTATGCATAATGTGCATTAAAGTCGCCCATTACTATCAACGGTTTTCCTTCAGAGTGTTCGTTGATGTATTTCGCAAGCTGCCTAAAATTCTCTCGGCGTGCTCTCGTTGCACGAGCGACATCACTAGAGTTTGCATGAACATTATAAACATCAACAATAATTCCCGGTGCCAACTGAATTTGTGTAAAACTAAAGCCTTTGACTGTCCAACAATCGGGACCAGAACAATGGCGCCATGGGATGCGATGATAGGATAAAATGGGAAAATGGGATAACGTATTTAAACCGTCTCCAATCGGTATTTTACCTTTATGATTGGTCTTATATTCGTGTTCATTGCGTGAATAAAACGAATTATTATAATTAAAGTCTTCTTGCACATTCACGATGTCAAAGGACTTTATTTTTTCTCCAATCTCAGCGATAGCTTCTTTTCTGATGGTTTTGGCGGCAGAGATTCCTTGAGGTAATCCGGCTATATTATATGTAAGGACACTAAATTCCCCCTTGATTACCGAAGCATCCTCTTCTTGTTTTTCGTGAGGAAAATCGACCGATATGAGTTTGTTCTTTAAGTTGTTAAAAACAAACAAGAAAGCGATTACTAAACCTACAATAATTAATAGTACAGTCATTTATCTATAATTTGGCGTCAGCATATGTTTGTTCTCTCGCAGCATTGAGTAGCGACACTTCGCGCGTTGAAGACTCTTCTTGCTTTTCTATAATCTCCCATCGTAAAGCCATCGATATGGCGCAATGGTCTGAAAGCGCTGCTCCCTCCTTAGTTTGAAAGAGTTCCTTTTCTACCCGATAGCCTTTTGGAATCATACTTAGTTTTGAACTGCCCCGAAAGTATATCTTATCAATACTCTCACAGGCTTCATCAATATCCAAAGCTAATCGTGCCTTAAATCCTGACACAACTTCTGGTATTTCTCCCCTATTCCTAACTTCAACCCAACCATCTATCATTCCCGTTTCTTTCTTGAAATCACGGATATTATCCTCAGAAAAAGTATAATGGGCGTTGAAGTCTCCCATAATCAGTACAGCCTCCCCATCGGAATGCTGCTTCACATAAGCGGCAAATTGAAGAAGATTCTGCTTTCTCGCAACAATTGCATCTTTGTTATCCTGGGCTGTGGCATGTATGTTATAGACGTCCAAGAACACGCCTTTACTTAGCTCCATACGTGTATAACTAAATCCTTTGGGGGTCAAACAATCGGCGCCACTGCAGTCCTTCCACGCTACGCGTTCGATCGCAACGATAGGATATTTAGACAACGTGCTAAGTCCGTCACTAAAGGGAATTGTTCCCATAGCCTCCGTACGGTATGGATGCGAATTGTCGGCATACAGAAATTCATTATAGTTAAAATCCTCTTGCACATTCACAATATCGAAATGATTAATACGCTGCCCTATACTTCGTATACTGCTTGCTCGTGGTGTTTTCGCCGAAGATATGATTTGGGGCAGACCCGCAACATTGTAGGTCAGGACCTTTAGCTCTCCAGACATTGCTTCACTAAGATCTGCAGTAGGGACGGCGACAAGCTGCTGGGAATTCTTGTTAGGTTTAAAGCTGAGTATGAAACTGAGGCTGCAAAAAAGTAAGGTGAGTAAACCAAGCAACCTGAAATTCCGAGCTCTACTTTTTCGTGGATAAGGAAGATTGATTAGCATATGTATCTAAACTTTGCTCTATTACAAAATTAGAAGGGCATTGTAACCTATTCCTTTACTTAAGATTAAACATTTGTTTATTGAAATAAAGGAAAAGATTAACTCATAACATCCCGGCAACATCATCTTTATAATTCCTTAATGAATTCTTCTCAAAGACTAAATATGAGGCTCTTACCTTTATCAGAACCCTTTAAACACTACGATATGAAAAAGGTTGCTTTTTTCTCAGAAATGCTTATTGAAGATTTCGATGGTGCCGCAAGAACTATGTTTCAGCTGATTAATCGGATCGATCAGTTTTCATATTCCTACTTTTTCGTCTATGGGGTTGGTCCGGAGGAGTTCCGAAATTTCAAAAGTCTTAAAGTGCCAACACTCAGAATTCCGATAAACGATGATTACTCTATCGCAGTACCGCAGCTCGCAAAAAATAAGATTGAACAAGCTTTAGATAAATTTCAACCAGATGTTATTCATATCGCTACGCCTTCCATGCTTGGCTTTTTTGCATTGAAATATGCGAGAAGAAGAAATATCCCTGTTATCAGCATCTACCACACGCATTTCATATCCTATATTGCTTATTACCTTCGAAACTTAAACGCCTTGATTCGTCCTACAGAACAATGGATGAAGAAAACGATGCAACGGTTCTACAACAATTGCCAGCGAGTATATGTTCCTACCGTCAATATAATGCAGGAGCTTCATCAGCTTGGAATCGAACAGGAAAGATTATCGATATGGCAAAGGGGCATCGATTGTGAACTTTTCAGTCCTGCAAAGAAAAACACTGCTTATTTACAGCGTTTGACACGAAACAATAAACCAACTATTCTTTTTGCAAGTCGTTTGGTTTGGGAAAAAAACATTGAGACTTTGATTGCCATATACCGTCACTTAGAACACGAAGGCATGCCTTATAATCTCGTCGTGGCAGGTGATGGCGCAGCAAAGAATGATGCAATGGAACATATGCCGCACGCCCTTTTCTTAGGAAAATTATCACATGAGGAGCTTTCAATGTTATATGCTTCGTCGGATGCATTTGTGTTTACTTCTACCTCAGAAACCTACGGAAATGTTGTTATTGAAGCAATGGCTTCCGGCTTGCCTTCTGTAATTGCTAACGGTGGAGGAAGTGGAAGTCTAGTGGATCATGGTAGAACGGGATTCAAATGCACGCCAAATAATGCGAAGGAATATGTGCATTACTTACACAAAATACTCAACAATAAAATTCTACATCACGAGATGGCGGACGCTGGACTTCAATATGTTAAACGGTTAGATTGGAACAGTCTTGCAGACATCTATTTCTCCGAAATAGATAGCTTGGCTGGACATTCATCGAACGATATAATATGGGCAGCAAGCTAGTGAACCGAAATTGGGTCAAGCTGTTAGTCCTATGCATTGTCGTCAGCTTTATCATCATCTTCCTCGTAAATACGGATATCGAAAATACCAAACAAGCCTTACGTTCGGTTGGTTTCAAATTTATTTATTTATTGATAGTCACTTATGTAGCCTATTTTTTCGGCACATGGTCTTGGCATGTTTGCTTGGGAGAAGAAAGGAAGAAAATATCGCTATTTCAATTATTCTCTGTACGACAAATCGGTGAAACTGTTGGACAATTCAATCCGACTAGTGTCGTTGGAGGCGATATCCTAAAAGCCAAACTTCTTCAGCCTTATCAAATAGACAACGCCAAAGCATTAAGTTCTGTTGCAGCTTCTCGAATAACAGCAGTGCTTTCACAAATACTTCTGTTTCTTATAGCCTGTCTATTCCTGGTGCTTAATAATAAGCATCTCGCATGGATTTCCAGCTGGGGATTTGGGTTTGCCGCGCTCATATTTTTGCTCTTACTCGTTCAAGTCCTGTTTATTATTTGGATTTCAAAGACCCACAACCTAGAAAGACGGCAAAGTTCAGCGGATGCATCCTTTATTCGAAAACTAAAAAATCGAATTCAAAACTTGATTATAGACATACGGATCTTTTATAAGAACGACAGAAAAATGTTCTGGTATTCTTATTTTCTTGCAGCAATCCATTGGATCATTGGAAGTTTAGAATTCTATCTAATCCTCATTTTCTTGGGGTTTGACATACGTATCATGGATGGGCTATTGCTTGATATGAGCGTTATTGTGTTCAAGAGCTTTGGAGCATTCATTCCAGGACAACTTGGGGTGGAAGAACTTGGGAACAAACTTATGTTGACTTTGATGGGTATAAGTTCCGCAGCTGTGTGGATCACAGTTTCTATACTGCGAAGAGCTAGGCAGATTGTTTGGATAGGAATTGGCTTCATGCTATATTTTTTTATCAAAAAGGATGTTCAGAGTGCCGCGAAGTCAACATCAGACATAAAAATGCTCGATAGTCAATAATTCCAGTTCTCACAACAAATTCAACGATATGCAATTGCTCAAACCTGAAATCCTCTTCGTTAGCCATAAATACCCTCCAGCGACTGGAGGTATGGAAAAGCAAAGCTACGAACTTATTCAGGGCGTTGCGAAGCACACGAAGGTGCATTTATTAGTTTACAAAAAAGGAGAGCAGAATCTGATTACATTCTTTTTGGAGCTGAATCGAAAAATTCTTCAAATGCTTAAGGAAAATCCGGGGATACAAGTTATTCATTTTAACGATGGATTGATCGCCTCTCTGGCACTATTTCATAAAGGATATGAGCATATCAAAAGAGTCGTCACCCTGCATGGTTTAGATGTCGTTTTCCCGTTGCGATATTTTCAACAAAAAATTATTCCCCAGTTCAACAGGTACGATTTACTTATCACCGTAAGTCATGCAACTGCAAAAGAAGCCGTATATCGAGGTATCTCGGAGGATAAGATAAGGATCATCGCCAATGGCGTAGATCATCAAATTGCAGATCAATGCGAGATGAAACTGGAACATCTACAAATAAAATATCCTATCCTTCAATCAAAACCCAATTATCTAATCACATTAGGTCGTCCAGTCAAAAGAAAGGGCTTTTCATGGTTGCTGAATCAGGTTGTACGAGATTTATCAAAAGACTTTCAATTGCTGATGGTTGGTCCCTTTAACGCAGAACCAAAGTGGACGGAGAAATTGCTAAGGCTGCTGCCAAGAAAGTTATATCATTTGTTTACACTATTTCTCGGCTATCCATCCGACGAAGTGCAAATACGACAATTGTTGAAAGATCCTGAAATAGCGTCAAAGGTCGTGCACCTAGGAAAAGTGCCATTTCATGATTTGCAAGCCCTACTCGCGAATAGTACGGCTTTTCTCATGCCGAACATTCATGTGCCTGGTGATATGGAGGGATTTGGCTTAGTCTGTTTGGAAGCATCATTAGCTGGAACTTTGGTACTTGCGTCTGCGACCGAGGGAATTACCGATGCAATTCATGATCGGAAAAACGGTATTCTCCTTCCTTCTGCAGATAAAGAGGCGTGGAGAACTATGATCCTCCAACTGCTCGAAGATCCAACCGCCTTTAACGACTTAAAAAGGAGTTATCAGACTTATTCAAAGGCACATTATAGTTGGAAGCTGATGGCATGCAATTATTGGGATGTTTTTCAAGAACTCGTTAAAGAAGAGCAAATATCCTCAGTAGACCTACAAAGGGCAAGTTTCAGCAAAGTATAAAGCACTTTCAAGTCGGAATGTATGCTAACATGAAGCCTCATATTGTCTAAAGACATGTTGCTATATATTTCTACTTGATAAACTCCAAAACGTTCGTACGTGCTCCTCGTTATAATCAATATAGAACCTTCAACGGTATTGCTCCATGCTTAGAAGTAAAATCATTTTTGTATTTTTACAAGGTTTGTGAGCATATCACTAACAGCATTAAAATTGACGGATTAGTAAATGAGTGACGAAATCAACAACATAGACGACAATAACGAATCGACCCAGAACCCAGACCAACAAAGCAGCACCGTTGCCCTTTCTGGTTTATATGAAAATTGGTTCCTAGATTATGCATCGTATGTTATTTTAGATCGTGCAGTGCCACATATCAATGACGGCTTTAAACCTGTTCAACGACGCATTCTGCATTCCCTAAAGGAAATGGATGATGGACGGTATAATAAGGCTGCAAACGTCATCGGGAACACCATGAAATACCACCCCCATGGGGATGCTTCTATCGGAGATGCCATGGTACAAATTGGGCAAAAGGATCTGTTGATTGATTGCCAGGGTAACTGGGGAGACCCTATTACCGGTGACTCCGCTGCTGCACCTCGTTATATCGAAGGACGATTATCCAAATTTGCAAACGAAGTTGTCTTCAATCCGGATACTACAGATTGGCAATTGAGCTATGACGGTCGTAATAAAGAGCCAGTAACACTTCCTGTCAAATTCCCTCTTCTACTTGCACAGGGTGCGGAAGGAATTGCCGTAGGTCTTGCAACGAAAATTATGCCGCATAACTTCAATGAATTGATTGAAGGCTCTATACAAGTTTTACGGGGCGAACGTCCGTCTATTTATCCTGACTTCCCTACCGGAGGTCTCGCCGATGTATCAGGCTATAATGAAGGAAGACGTGGAGGCAAGATCCGTGTGAGAGCGAAGATTGAAGAGCGTGATAAGAAAACCCTTGCCATTACCGAAATACCTTACGGAACAACCACCGGAAGTTTGATCGACAGTATTGTAACTGCAAACGAAAAGGGAAAGATCAAAATAAAAAAGATTGAAGATAATACAGCCGGAACGGTTGAGATTATGGTTCATCTAGCACCTGGAATCTCTCCAGATGTAACCATTGATGCACTTTATGCATTTACAGGCTGTGAAAGCTCCATCTCTCCAAACACCTGCGTAATCAAGAATAACAAGCCGCTCTTTATGAGTGTCAATGATATCTTGATCGAAAATACAAAGCAAACAAAAAGTCTCATAAAACAGGAGTTAGAAATCCGTTTGCATGAGCTACAGGAAAAAATCTTCTTTAGCTCGCTTTTAAAGATTTTCATTCAGGAAGGGATGTACAAGCATCCAGACTATGAGAATGCTGGAGATTTCGACACTGTGGTCACCGTTTTGAACCGCCTTTTCGAACCTTTCTTCCCGCAGTTCTATCGAGCAATTGAGCCAGAAGACTATAAACGTTTGATCGATAAGCCGATGAGCAGTATTACCAGATTTGACGTTAAGAAGGCTGACGAACAAATGAAATCTCTTGAAGACGACATCAAGGAAGTTCGTAAGAATTTAAGAAACCTGACAGAATACACCATTGAATGGTTCGAATATATTCGTGGCAAGTATGGGAAAGATCGCGGGCGCAAAACTGAACTACGTGTTTTCGATCGTGTAGAAGCTACGCAGGTGGCATTAGCCAATGCTAAACTATATGTCAACCGTGAAGAAGGTTTCATAGGAACGAACATGAAGAAAGACGAGCTTGTGGGCGATTGTTCTGATATCGACGATATCATCGTGTTCCGTGCAGATGGAAAATATTCTGTTGTCAAAGTTCAAGATAAGGTCTTCGTCGGAAAAGATATTATACACGTGGCGGTATTCAAAAAAGGTGATGATCGCACCGTTTATAACGTGATATACAAGGATGGTGGTACTGGAACTAGTTATATCAAACGATTCGCCGTAACAGGTGTGACACGTGATAAAGATTATGATATCGGCAAAGCGACGAAGGGCTCTAAAATCCTATATTTTACAGCGAATTCTAATGGTGAAGCTGAGGTAGTAAACATCCAATTAAAACCGCATTCAAAACTTCGTAAGCTGACTTTTGATATGGATTTTGCTGAAATCGCAATTAAAGGTAGAGCGTCCCAAGGAAATATTGTAAGCAAGTATCCCGTTAAGAAAGTGTTGTTCAAAAGTGCCGGAGTTTCCACTCTTACTGGACGCAAAATCTGGTATGACGATGTACTAAAACGTCTAAATGCAGATGAAAGAGGACGTTATTTAGGCGAGTTCGATGGTGATGATAAGATATTGTTGACCATGAGTGATGGAAGTTATGAGCTTTCAAACTTTGACCTTAGCAATCACTTCGATGATAAAATGACGCGAATGGAGAAGTTCCATCCACAACAAATTTATACAGCTATCCACCAAGATAGCAAAGGAACCTATTACGTGAAACGTTTTAATTTTGATGACTTGCCAGTTGGAAAACGTATGAAGTTTATAGGCGAAGACAGTAAGCTCATTCTTCTTACCAACAACGATGAGCCGATGGTTTCTTTGGATATACTTAAGGGTAAATCACAGACAAAAGAGCATATCGATCAGCCTTTAAATGAAATCGTTGATGTGAAAGGTATGAAAGCTCAAGGAAATAGGCTGTCGTTCCATACAGTAAAAAAAATTAAATTGTTGAGTGAAGAAAAGGACCTTTCGACTACTACGGAACCTATAAAAGAAGAAGCGACGGAGGTTCGCTCTACTGAAAATGTTGAAGGTCCGGCTGAAAATACAGAAAAGAATGACGCATCTGATATTTCGTTAGAGATAACCAATCCAGACGATATTCAGATTGATGATTCGGGACAAATGGGATTGTTCTAGACATCAAATAATTAAGAGGGGGCACTCAAAGCCCCCTTCTATTTTTTATGAACCTGTCTATTTTCACAGTCTATCAATAACTTTTCTTCTTGCTGTTTCAAAGTAACCATGATGGCTTTTTATCTTTCCCACCAAAATAATTGATTAAACCCCGACTTCTTCGTCCAATTTAAAGATTTATAATAACGCGAATAGTTATATTGATGTTGATCCGGAATATAACATGATAACCCCGAAAACTTCTTTAACGGAACACCCAAAAAATGGGTCGTATAAATCTTAAAGAGAACGACTTTATCAATCGCTTCCTCTAATTTTTTGGCAGCTTCGAAACTCAAGTGTCGCTGTCCAAAATCTAGAAAATCAAATGCAGAAATTGGCGACGTTCGGTCTAAATCTAATCGCTGAATACCATCTCGACGAACCCTCTTAACATTCATCTCTGATATCAAAAGCTTTGTGGTTTCTGCTAACATTTCTAATTGTTTCATGTCAATGAGGGAAAATGTTGCAGAACGCAAGATGCCGTCCTTTTCATTATAATACTCATAGGTGGCTATAGCTACTTCCCTTAGCCCAGAAGGTATATTGTCGTGAAACAAACCGTTCAAAACTTGATGGTAGGGCATTCCGGTGTTGATTATCTCTGTCGGAGAAGCTAAAACGAGTGGCGTTATATCTTTCAGTTCATACAGAACCTCTACCGATGCCATTGAACAAGCATCAAAAACAAGAAAATCTAAATTAGTTGGCAATGCGCTTTTCAGCGCCTTGATATCCATTGTCCTACCATCGTCATCGCCAAAGGACCGTGTTTTCAGTTTCGAAGTCCCCGGCAACCAGTTCGATGCATGCGACCAAAGCACCAATCCATAAGACTTCGCCGGGGCTAATTTCTGCATATCATCCATCACCATTTTCATAATTTTTGGATCGGAAGAATCATGGTCTGGATAGCTTTTCAGAACAGCACTCTTTATTTCACGGGAATTATCATAACTAATGCGATATATACGAGGAGATTGACCAAAAATCTTCGCATAGACGATTAACGCGCCATCAATATTCCGAAAACCTTCTTCCATTTGATTTATGTTGTCATAAGCATTTCCTGCGAGATTATTGTTTGCAGCCATGTAAAGCAAGATGGTCCGTTCTGCTATAATCTCATGAGGCTCCTTCTTACAAGAAATTAATACAGCTAAAATGAAAACTGCAAATAGTCGATATAACCAAATTTTAAACATGCTCGTATTTATCAAATTCGTCAATTGATTATTTCCTTAATTAGGTAAGTAAGAACAGGGAAATGGTCAGAATAACCATTTTGAAACATATTACCTGAAAACGTGCGAAAGGGATAACCCTTATAACGACCTTCCTTGCTGATTAAAAAGTCGGGATTAAAGATTTCAGATTTCCAAAATTTTAAAGCGCCTCGATCCGCATCGAGCAATGCCGACGATATAATCAATTGATCAAATAAATTCCATTTACCTAAATACCCCAAGGTTCCAATACCACGTTGATAATAGCCGTACATCGTATTAAACAATCCACCCGGTGCAACATGATCTTTCTTTACTTGAGCTTCCAACACTTTAGTTAAGCTCTTATCGACTGGATCATCATTAAAATCGCCCATAATGACAATCTTAGCATCCCTATCAACGCGTTGGATCGAATCGATACTCGTTTTTAAAATGTTTGCAGCATGTCCTCTAAGCTTCCATGAGTCTGCGGTAAAACGAGAAGGCCAGTGGTTTACATAGATATAGATTATCTCGTTCGATAATCGTCCTTTTACCAACAGGATATCTCTTGTGACATAATCAGCGTTTTCAGGCATCCTAAAGGGAATTGCCTTTGACTCTATTAGCTCAAACTGTCTAGCATCGTAAAGCAAGCCTACATCGATCCCCCTACGGTCTGGAGAATCAAAATGTACAATTTGATACTTATTGTCACGAATGCCCGGATCGGCAACTAAATCTTTTAAAACTTGTTGGTTTTCGACTTCGCAGACTCCAATGAGAACTGGTCCCGACGGACTGTACTGTCTGCCCAATTGGGATAACACCTGTCCCAGTCGCCTTATTTTCTTAGCATACTTTTCCTCCGTCCACTGCAACGGGCCCATCGGTGTAAACTCTGCGTCATTACCCGACGTGTCGGCGATGGCATCAAATAAGTTTTCCAAATTATAAAAAGCAAGAGGAAAAACCTGAAACTGTTTTTTTTGGGCCTGTACAAGACACGACAGCTGAAGATAAAAAAAGAAAAACAGCGTAACAATGCGAATTAAGGGTTGAAA
>NZ_DKLH01000056.1:15228-43459 GCF_002455685.1 Sphingobacterium sp. UBA6645 | reverse complement strand
AGTATTTAGACCTATGGCGGATATCTGATCCTGCCCATCCTAAAATCCTTTTTTTCCTGGTTCAAGACAATTGTTCCTTTTTTCTGAACCAGGAAAGGCAGGATAAAAGGATTACCTTGATCCTGCCCATCCTAGAATCCTTTTTTTCCTGGTTCAAGACATTGCATCCTTATTTTCTGAACCAAGAAAGGAAAGATAAAAGGATAACCTTGATCCTGCCAATCCTAAAATCCTTTTTTTCCTGGTTCAAAACAATTTATCCTCACTTTCCTAATTCAAAATATTACATTCTTATTTTTCTAAACAGAGAAAGGAAGGATTAGTATCTACTCTGCGTTTACTCATTCCCCTTTCATAACCCTTTCAAAGCCCTTCTATAACCCTTTCAGAAGCGCTCGCAAACGGGTTAGAAAGGGGAGACAAAAGATTATAATAAATGTGATATATTATCCAGTCATATTCCGCAATCCTGCCAATCCTTGCATCCTTCCTTTGCAGGTTCAGAAAAATTTTTCTAAACCAACGATTGAAAATATGGGCAACATAAGATCGGAAATAAAGCGGTCGCAGTGCTCTAATATCTAAAATCTAATGTCTCCTATCTAAAAAACAATAAGCATCAAAGCAGATAACACCACTAGGCTTAGGATCACGATTTTAAATTCTCGTTCGGGTAGTATTTTTACGAGTTTGATTCCTATAAAGCCGCCTAGCAATATAAAGGGGATAGCTAAAAGATTAAGGACGAAGCCTTCCCAGGAAAGATTCTTCCAGACGAATAATTGGAGAGGGATTTTTGAAAAGTTGAGGATCATAATAAACCAGGCGCCGGTTGCGACCAAGGTGTATTTATCCAGTTTCTTGGAGAAGAGGTAAACAGTTAAGGTTGGGCCTGCTGCGTTGCCTATCATGGTTGAAAAACCGGTTATAAGTCCAAATAAAGGCGAGTACCACCATTTCTTGGTGAATTCTGTACTTTGGTTTATTTTGTCTTGCCGATTGCCCCAGAGCATGATTCCAACGCCTAGGATAATACAGGCGCCCATTAAAATTTTGAAGATTCGATCATCTATATAATCGCCAACGATTAGTCCGATGATCAAACCTATAGCGGCAAAGGGCAGGAGTTTTTTGACTTCCGACCAGTTGAATTGCTTTCTATAGTAAATAACAGCAACTAAATCAGCAATACACAGCAGAATGAGAACAATACCGGTAGAATATTTCGCACCAAATAGCAGGGCGAATAAGGGTACCGCCAGGGTGCCAACATTTTGGATTCCTGTTTTTGAGGTACCGATAAGCATGGCACAGAAAAAATAAAGTACCCAGCCCATCGGTGATGGTATTAATGCTAATGCATTATCCCACATAAGAATGGATCATATGGAGCACTTGTTTAGCATCGATATGTTTATAATGAGGGATATAGCTTGTACATACAGGCAGTTCCTCTTGCTTATGCGAGCTCAATACGCCTACAACCTGCATCCCCGCGTTCAAACCTGCCGTAACGCCTGAAAAAGAATCTTCGAAAACCATACAATGCTGTGGATCTACGCCCAAATTAGCTGCTGATTTCAAATAAACCTCCGGATGTGGCTTATGCAAACTGACATTCTCACTGCCTAAAGTGGATTGAAAAAATGGGCGGATCGCAAGTGCATCCAGAATAAGATCCATATTTGCGCGAGGCGCCGATGTCGCCACTCCAAGTTTAAAATCGTGTTCTTTAAGATCTGTGAGAAACTCTTGCAGATAGGGAAGGGATTTCGCCTCCGATTTATAAATCTCACGGAACAAGCCTTCTTTTTCATCTTCTAAGCTCAGCAGTTCCTCACCCAAGATCTTACGCCCGAAAAAATGGGAAAATATATAGCTGTTATGCTTGCCATACATATGCTGTTCAAACTGCTGCTCGTTGTAAGAAATCTTGTGACGATCAAAAAATACTTCAAAGGCTTTGGCGTGATATGGATTAGTATGTGCGATAACGCCATCCATATCAAAGATTGCTGCAAAATTTTTCATTGCAACAAAGGTATGAAACTTTCGGTATTTCGCTAAAAGCCTAAGTTAATCCTAATGAATACGAGACCCTAGCATATGATAAGCCTGATCGATAAAGTTATAGAAAGAAGATTGAGGGTTATTTCGGCCAATCTTATCAATGCCATGACCGAGGCGTACGATTATCAGTTCATCTTGCGGCACCACGATTACATATTGCCCCAAATGCCCATCCATATAGAAATAACGTTTATCCTTATATTGGCCCATCCACCAACCATAGCCATACTGTGGTGACTCGGGATATCTAGGTTGTATCGATTTGGCAACATAAGCCGAATCAAGCAACTGCTGTCCGTTCCATCGACCATGGTTTAGATATAGTTTTCCAAATCTCGCAAAGTCTTTGGCGTTGCTGGCAATGCAGCAATAGGCCTTTTCAATTCCGTATTTCTCACTATCCACCTGCCAGATAGCGCTATGTTCAGCGCCCATCGGCTTCCAGAAGTAAGTGGACATCAATTCACTCAAGGTAGATTTTGTAGCGCGTTGTAAAGCGATTCCGAGCATCTGCGTATCGCCACTTTGGTATATAAACTTCAAACCAGGTTGTTTGTCAACAGGAAGTGCAGGAATGGCGCCCTGAATATCCTTATCGAAGTATAATCGGGTAGTAATGGAGAAGGGATTATAATAGCTCTCATCCCAAGTGATGCCCGAACTCATGGAGACTAAATTTTCCATAGTCAAGGCCTCAGCGAATGGACCAGCCAGTTCGGGCACAAAATCCTTCACCTTTTGCTGCAGGCTGCTCACTTTTCCTTCTTCCAGTGCTTTTCCTAAAAGAGCAGCAGTAATGCTTTTCGCCATCGAAAAGGAATTGGATTTTGAGCTGTCTGAATAGCCTCCATAGTATTCCTCGAACCAAACGCTATCTTGATGGATGATGACGTAGGCAACAGATCCCCAACGTTCGTGAATGCGTTTTAAGGAATCCGTCAGCGGGACGGAGTTGTAAGCGGTAGATTTTGCCCAAGGCTGTGGGGTGCCAGCGTCGATCTTATGGTTGTCGAAATAGCGATAATCGTCGAGATAGGCGGTCTGATGACCCTGCATATAGATGACATAAACACCTTTTAATATATAATCTACCCCAAAGGCATACATAGCAATAAGCAAAACGAGAACAAGGCTAACAAGAGAGATTGCTAACCATTTAAGAAACTTGAAGAAGTAATTCATATTGGGAAACCTTGGTACGCTTAAAGTTATCAAAAAGAATGCGTAATAAGATATTATTTTACGCTTTTGGCCTCATTCCAATATACATCCATTTCCTCCAACGTCATGTCTTTCAATTCTCTACCATGCTCCTTTGCTTTCTCTTCTAAATAGCTGAAGCGGAAGATGAATTTCTTGTTCGTTTTTTCCAGCGCATTCTCCGGATTGATGCCGATATGACGGGCATAGTTTATCAAAGAAAACAGCAGATCGCCGAATTCCGATTCCGCACGTTCTTTATTTATCGCTTCCTGATTGATGTCAAATTCGGCCTTGAACTCTGCAAGTTCCTCTTCCACCTTTGCCCAAACCTCTTTTTTATCCTCCCAGTCGAAACCAACTCCCCTAACTTTGTCTTGGATTCTGTAGGCCTTTACCAATGCAGGTAGACTCTTCGGAACACCCGATAAAACCGATTTATTTCCTTCTTTGAGTTTCAAGCTTTCCCAATTCTGCTTTACGTCTTCCTCGTTTTCTACGACCGTATCGCTATAAATATGGGGATGTCTAGAAATCAACTTATCGCAGATAGCATTCAATACATCAACGATATTGAATTGTTCTTCCTCTTCAGCAATGCGAGCATAAAAAACCAAGTGCATCAATATATCACCCAATTCTTTCTTGATCTCCGGCATATCATTTTCCAAAATAGCGTCGGCCAGTTCATACATTTCTTCGATGGTCAAATGTCGCAGACTTTCCATCGTCTGTTTCTTGTCCCACGGACACTCAGCACGCAGGGTATAAAGTACTTCTAATAATCGTTCGAATGCTTCAGCGGGTGTGTTTTTAGCTGTAGGAGGGATGATCGCCATGAATATTGTGGTTTCTTTGATAAAACAATAAGTAAAGTTAGCTGTTTTTAATGAAAAGAAGATTAATACCATGGAGAAATCAACTTACAAGTACGCTTCAGCATCGGAAGCATTAAAACATCTTACGGACTCAGGCTATACAGTAGATTTTAATATCGAATTTGACGAGCTGTCTGTAGAAGCGGGAGACTATGAGATCGACTATCTATATCGTTATGAAGGCATGACAGATCCCGCTGACGAATCAACCGTATACGGAATTAGAAATATCCACAACGGGAAAAAAGGAGTTTTCGTTGCTGGTGATCTTTCCCTTATCGAAGGAAAGAAAAGAGATATTATTCTAGAGTTAGAATTGCGCTATAGAAATAAGCAATAGTCAATTCTGATAAATACTTAAGTGAGCTTAGGCATAGCATCGATTGCTGTGCCTTTGTTTTTTCAGAAATTGTCTGTCTTTAAGGGCCTTTAAGAACTTTCTTTCTTGTCTTTGTTTCAAGGCCAACATAAAAGTTGTTTTAATGTCTTATTTGAGTGTTACAGTAGCATTTCCGTAATCACCTTCGTACATTTGTATAGTTAAAATTTATAGCATGACCCTAGTTCAATTAGAATATATTATAGCGGTGGATACCTACCGCAGTTTTGTAGCCGCTGCTGAGAAATGTTTTGTGACGCAGCCTACGCTGAGTATGCAGATTCAAAAGTTGGAGGAGTCGCTAGGGGTTAAGATTTTTGATCGAAGCAGGCAGCCGGTTGTACCGACTGAGATCGGCGAGAAAATTATTGAACAGGCGCGTACCGTGCTGACCGAAAGTAAAAAGATCGCTGAACTATTGCAGGCTGAGCGCGGAGAACTCACCGGAGATCTTCGAATTGGTGTGATTCCTACTGTTGCACCCTATTTACTGCCCAATGTGATTTCCAACTTCCTAAAGAAATATACCAAGCTAAAACTTCATATTTGGGAATATACCACCGAACAGATAATTCAAGAATTGAAACTCGGAACATTGGACTGTGGGATTCTGTCGACTCCTTTACATGAGCCCTCTATTCAAGAAACGCCGCTGTTTTATGAAACTTTTGTCGCCTACGTCTCCGAACGTAGTGGATTGTTTGGCAAGAAAGCGGTAGGACCTGATGAGCTGTCTGAGGATAAGCTATGGTTATTGAATGAAGGACACTGCATGCGTGGACAGGTGCTCAGTATCTGTAATTATAAGCATAACCATTCGCTTGAAGGTACTTTCGATTATAATACGGGAAGCGTGGAAACGCTTAAACGCATGGTTGATCTAAATGGAGGGATAACAATTCTGCCTGAGATGAGCATCGTCAGTTATAATGATGAGCAAATGCAACATATTCGTTATTTCAAGTCACCAGAACCAGTCAGAGAAATAAGCTTAGTGACTCCTCAGAATTACGTGAAGAAACATGCGATCAATACGCTGAAGAACGAGATTCTCAATATCGTTCCGGAACGATTTAAGTCTAGAAAGAAAAAAGAGGTGATGGGATTTTCGTTGTAGGGGACAAAAAATAGTACGCCAATGCGTAGAGCCGTTTTACGAAACGGCTCCCAACACAATTTTTATATGAAAGTGTCTGTTTTCAATGGCCATCAAGAACTTTCATTCCTGTTGGTGTTTCAAAGGAAACATGAAAGTTTTATATGAAAATGTATTTTTTGAATTCCAATATGCCATTTTAGATTTCTAGCTTCAGCTTTTCCAATCTATAATTTCAGACCCCTAGAATTCAGTTTCGATATTATCCTCTCAATTCCATGATACGGGTTACATATTTCCCGATAATATCAAATTCCAGATTTACTGTTTGGCCAACTTGAAGGTCTTTCATATTAGTATGTTCCAATGTAAATGGAATAATCGCTACAGAGAAACTATTTCTTTCCGAGTTTACTACTGTTAAACTTATTCCATTAACTGTAATGGATCCTTTTTCCACAGTTATATTCTTTGGTCCCGGTTCATATTCAAAAGTAAACAGCACACTGCCATCTTGCGGGTCAGCTGCGACACAGATTGCGGTTTGATCTACATGGCCTTGAACGATATGACCATCTAGTCGGCCACCGATTTGGGTACAGCGTTCTAGATTGACCGCATCACCTTCCTTGAGTAAACCTAGGTTGCTTTTTTCTAAGGTCTCTTTTATTGCAGTAACTTTATGAACTCCAGGCTCCAATTGTACAACCGTTAAACAAACGCCATTATGCGATACGCTTTGATCCACCTTTAGCTCGTCACTAATGGCAGATTCTATATAGAAATGTAGGTTTGATAATTCTGACTCTATTTTTTGAACAGTTCCAATTGTTTCAATGATTCCTGTGAACATATAACTCCTTTTTGTTTATATACAAATATACGGTATTGCTTTCTATTAGGCTAGGAGGGGGATTCTTAAAATATTTTAAAAAATATTTGCAAAAGTGTAAATTGTACACTATCTTTGTGTCATCATAATTTAGGTTTATAATTGGTTATTAAAGGTTTTCATTCTCCCCGTTTGAAAACCTTTATCTTTTAAAATTAATAACCTGATTTCCAACTGGTTAATGTTTTTGCATTAAAGTACAGCCTTTAATTACACAAATATATTTGCGATTTTCAAAATAATTTATCTACCTTTGTCTTAGGTTTAGGTTGATTACCTCGATAAGAGGTTTTATTTAAAGCTTGAGCGGTCGCCCGATTGTCTCAAGCTTTATTTTTTTATTACAGTTTTCAATCGAAATAATCGTATTTTTTCATGAATTGATATAAACCCGCTGTTTAGACATATAGTAAGGGTTAAAATGATGTGGGTTAAAAGTTCAACTATCAATTGATTTCTCATATATGAAATGTAACATATTAATAATCACTCTTTGGATATTTACAATTGGATTGTTACTCTTGCTAGGGTTATTATTGTCCCGTATCCCATCATTCTCTTTTCCTTCGCAAATTGGTGCTGTAGTAATACTGGTTACACTTTTTATTGGTTCTGCTGCTATTGCAAAACTGTTTTAGGAAATATTCGATAATTTAAAATTCACACTCACGTTCGCTGTTATTTTATCATTAGCGTCAATTATTCTATCATATAAGGTTTATACACCCAAACTAACGATTACAGTCCCTAAAGGATTTACAGGTCGGATAACTTTGATACGATCTAACTTATCTAAAAACCTCTTAAATGTAGATAGCAACGGAATTGGATACATTCGAAACCATAATTTTAAACAGTTTGATATGAACCCAGTTGTTCTGGAGGTAGATGGGACTGATATAAGTAGTCGAGCTGTAGGGTTTATCCCTAGTGAATTCTGGGTAGACACTGTTATTCGTGCCCATCCCGAACTTAATGGTCAAAGGATGTTAAAAATCTCCTATGTGCATTTTGAGGTGGTCCCTAAAGGGCAAGAGGGGCGTCGTCAAGACTATGGAATTGATTTGACGGGTCGAGTAGATACAGCAAAACTGTATCGAGCGGATTGATATTTTACTCATCAATGCACAAAGGCTGCCTTTGTAGACAGCCTCATGCAATTGACTTTCACACTACAATATTGTTCTATCAATCTTAATTGCTTGACATCAATCGAAGCGCTGAAATGTAGAAGAATCCTGTACCATTATTATTGTTCTCGCCCGCAGTGATAGTAATGGTTATTTTTCCATTAGCATCTGGTTGTACGTCTTTTGCTACAGCAATGTTGCTGGAGTTGCTTGAGGTATTTAGTGCCACAGAAACTTCATTCAAGCCTTTACAGATGTATTTGGTTTCCCGATTATCGCTTACATTTCCACGAGCTCCGAAGAACGATAGATTGTATTTTAAATCTTTATCGAGTCCTGTAAGTTCAACTTTGGACTGAACAATACGCATGCCACCAAAGTCAGCCTTCGAGTTTCCGAAATAAGAATATTTAGAAACGGTTGCAGGCATGTTTAGTGGAGTCGTAGTCGTAGTCGGTCCATCAGCATTAACGCTGTTAAAACGCTCTGTAATGGTTGCTTTAATACCGGTATAAGAGCCCAAGCTATCTTTCAGACTCGCAGAAGTTCCGGCCAAGAATGAGCTTAACTGGTTCCAACGTTCTGAAGCGGCATTATTACCGAAGTCGATAAGCACCGCGCTTGTCAATGGTCCACCGGCACCACCTTGGAAATCGGTCATCTGAGTTACTTCATAGGGTTTTAATACGGCTAAATACGCAGCATTCTGCGCGATAGAGCTTTCGAAGGCAGAAAGTCCATCTGGCTTATAGGCCATGCCCACTGCTGACTTCTTAAACAAGGTTTCAAACCAAGTGCATGCAGCTATATAGCGACCAAAAGGAATTGTTAGATGATATCCGTCGCGAGTAAAGTTGTCGCCTACAAGTGAAGTGCGCGCATTTTGGATTGCTGTTCCTGCAGGTATGATGATGTTAATAGGAGCGACGTCTTTAACCTGTTTAGATACATCCACAATCGCTTCATACATCTTCATCTGATCTTTGTCGTAGTTTGCAAAGCCTTCATGCGTGGAGTTCTGCTGATAAGCCCAAGTCTGATGATAAATGTACTGTACATTTGGATTTAATGCCTTTTCTTTGACCATATTAAATACAGTCGGAAGCGCATCTTTTATTGTCTGTAGCTGCCCAGAATTTTGACTAACTTGTTGGAAGGAAATGTAATCCCAATGCTCGTCCATTAAAGCCGTTTGTATTGAAACTTTTGGAAACACTTTCCTCGCCCCATCAGCACCTATCTTTCTATATTCGTAGGCTGCTCCGTTGTTTTCGATGTTGCGTTTGTGCAGTTCTAATGAGGCACCACCGATATAAAGATTTCCGATGATGACAGTTTTGCCGCTTTCTTTCGCTAGTTCATAGAGATGAGATTCAATCGCATCTTCCGAAAAGCTATTTCCAATAGCAAGGATACGGATGTAGCCATCGGTTGGTGCAACTAGGGAAGGGGATATATCTGCATCCGGTAATTTATTGGGATTCCCGTCTTTTTTACAGGAAAAAGCTACTGTCATCATCATGATGATCAGTAAGCTTTGTGATATTTTATAGAATAACTTATTCATGTCGTTCAAATTGATTGGTTAGAATCGGACTAGTATCCAGGATTTTGTGTTAATACTCCTTTTGTTAAGTCGATCTGTGTCTGAGGAATTGGCAATAACACATCGCGCGAGTTTTGGAAGTTAGTTTTTCCGGCAGCATGTAAAGCTGTTTGTGCTGTGCCCCAGCGCACTAAATCAAAGAAACGATCATGTTCCATTGCCAATTCGATTCTTCGCTCATGACGAATTTTATTGCGTAAGGCCGCTTGGTCGGTGTCAGTGACATCAGGCAAGACGCCTGCTGCTGCACCGCGACGCGCACGTTCTCGTACTGAATTAAGTAAAGTGCGTGCTTCATCAGTCTTTCCAAGCTCATTGGCAGATTCCGCCAGCATCAAAACTACGTCTGCATAGCGGAGAATGCGAATATTCATCCACCAGGAGCCGCGACTGATGCTATTTCTCATGGCAGGATCACTTAAGACCTTGTGGTTGTACATAGGGTTAGGTACATCCGCTGGATAAACCGGCATAGGCTCATTATACATTGAGACGTTTGTTTTACCAGCAACGCTGGAGTAAAGAATAGTCCGCGCTTTTCGCGGATCTCCTGCCTC
Organism: Sphingobacterium sp. UBA6645; assembly: GCF_002455685.1. Taxonomy (NCBI): domain Bacteria; kingdom Pseudomonadati; phylum Bacteroidota; class Sphingobacteriia; order Sphingobacteriales; family Sphingobacteriaceae; genus Sphingobacterium; species Sphingobacterium sp. UBA6645. Next base: position 33,651 of record NZ_DKLH01000056.1, on the reverse strand, counting down.
GTAGGCCGCTTCAAGTGCAGCACTAGGTGTATTCCATCCCCAGCCTAGATTCCAGTTACCAGCACCACGAACGCCCTGTAGATTGGCATATTGGATACCGTTCTTAGTGGTCTCATCGGGGGATGCTGTACCCTGGATTTCGAAAATCGATTCTCTTCCATTTTCACCTTTTTCCGAAAAGATATCAGCATAGTTTTGAGATAGGTCATATAAACCTGAACTCTTTACTGTATTAGCTGCATCATAAGCTTGCTGCCATTTCTTCTGAGTAATATAAACCTTGGCTAATAATCCGTTCGCAGCTCCCTTCGTCGCACGACCTATAAATTTACTATCCCAGGTATCCGGAAGGTTTTGTGCCGCAAATTTAAGGTCTTCTTCAACGAATGTATAGATTTCCGCAGCACTGCTCTGCGGTATATTGTTTTGTGTTGCAGGGTCCGACGACCAAGTCTCAAATTTCGGAACTCGACCAAATAAACGTACGAGCATAAAGTAAGAGTATCCACGTAGGAACCTCGCTTCAGCAGTAGCCTGAATTTTCAATTGTTCATCTTGGCCTTCCTTTGATATACTATCGATTTGATACATCGCACGGTTGGTTTGATTCACTAATCCAAAATAACCTAACCATAGAGCGTTTGCACGTCCGCTGGTCGCTAATACCGGGAAGTTATCCATCGAGATCACGTCTGCACCACCATCGGAAGCTGTACTGCCTTTGTCAGCGTCGTCGCTACGAATACTTGTTGCATTTACAAATCCATCAACATGGACATTGTAGCTACGAAGATCATTATATGCTGCAAAGATAAATCGGTCGTAGGGCGTACCGCCCTCTGGATATGGATAAGTATCTTCTGTATATTTTCCTTGAGGCGGAGTGTCTAAAAACTTCTCACAACTACTGAAAAGAACGATTGAACATCCTATACTCAGTGCAATTTTTATATATTTTGACATCTTTAATTTTCTTAAAAAGTTAAAACGATAGGTTAACACCGAAGGAGTAAGTTGTCGGGATTGGGTAAGTTCCATTATCCGTACCCCCGGCAATCAAGCTTCCGATTGCTGCTTCCGGTGTATATCCAGTGACTTTGCTCCAGGTTTTTAAGTTCTGTACATTGACGAATAATCTAGCCTTTCTGATGAACGTTCTTGCTAAAAGATCATCGTTGAAGCTATAGCCTAACTGTACTGTTCGGATACGGAAGAAATCTCCAGGCTCCAAAAAGTAGGAGCTAAACTTGTAGTTGTTACCACGGCTATTATCTAAAATTGGCTCTACATTGCTGCTTCCAGGGCCTGTCCAAGCATTAAGACGATTAACCTCATAATTCAAGTCGGCAAAGTTTCTTGTTCTTCTTTGCGCGTAGATCTTGTTTCCTGCAACGCCATTACCTTCCAATTGTAAATCAAATCCTTTGTATCCTACGGTGAAGTTAATTCCGAAATTATGAGGTGGGAAAGGCGTACCTAGATAAGTTCTGTCTTTTTCGGTAATTGCACCATCCCCATCTATGTCGGCAAAGGCAATATCGCCAGGAGCAGATCCCGGTTGTACAGCCATATTCTCAATGTCATCGATGGTTTGGTAGATTCCTATCTGCTTGTAACCATAGAAGTATCCAATGGATTGACCCGTTTCGGTCACATTCGCTCCGTCATTTCCTAATATTCTGAAATTAACGTTATCACCGATCGAGTTGACAAAGTTTTTGTTGTAGGAATAGTTTGCATTGACACCATAGCGAAAGTCGTCCATTTGATTGTTCCATCCCATCGATACCTCGATACCACGGTTCGTAATCTCACCTAAGTTGGTGAAGTAACGATCATCCGTAGCTGGAAGCGTCAGTATGGTTAGGATATCTTTGGTCGTACGGTCATATAGGTTAATCTCCGCGTTAAATTTATTGTTGAAAGCTTTTATGTCAAGTCCTAAATCCATCCCTTGTACAATTTCCCAGTGTAAATTCGGGTCAGGAATGTAATCTGCCTTCACAGAAGTATAGATATTGTCTCCAAAGATTGCAGTATTCGCATTGACTAGTCCTGGCAAGTAGACGTTATCCGGAACACCATTTTGATTTCCAAGTTTACCCCATGCAAAACGCAATTTCATGAAATTGATTTTTTCGATGTTTTCAAAGAATGCTTCTTCTGAAAGTACCCATCCTAAACCTACTGATCCGAATGTACCCCAACGATTTTTTGGAGCAAATTTCGATGACCCATCACGTCTAACCGTTGCATTCAGTAAGTATCGGTTTTTGTAAGCGTAGCTAGCGCGAGCAAAAGCACCCATTACGGTGTTTTGTGAACCTCTTCCGGAATAGCTGCCTTTAGGATTTGAATCCTGATTGATGATATCCAAATACCAGAAATCCGAGGTCGGAGGGACATTGGTTGAAGTATCGCGTCTAGAACCTTCCAAGGCCGTATTATCATTGAACACTGTCGTAAAACCACCAACAGCTGTTAAACGATGATCTTCATTAAAAGACTTGTCCCATGTAAGGGTATGGTCTTGCTGGAATCTTCTGAACTCTTCACTTTTTTGGTTGACTGATGTAAACACGCGGTCATCTTGAAAGAAAGTTTCTTCGCCGCCATTCTCACCCAAATAGATGAATCTTGCAGCAAGCGGTGAATAACCACGGCTGTTATTGAAACCAAGGTCGGTATAAACCGTAGATTTCCATTTCAAGCCTTCCATGATTTTTACTTCGGCAAATAAACTCCCTACAAAACGATATCCCCTAGGCATAGAAGTACCATCCAAACGATTCAATGTTGACATTACGTTTCCTACTTGCGCACGTTGGAACGAAGGCATACCATAGAACGTATTCTCGTCGTATTGAACTCCAACAATTGGAGCCGACCAGAGCGCATTTGTAAGTGTTACATTCGTTGGGTTCATATTCCAGTATGAGCCGGAAATGTCTCCACCTATTTTAACGCGTTCCGATACTTTCAACTCTTGATTTAAGCGTGCTGTAAAACGTTCGTAATCACCGTTTCTAACAACACCTTCCTGTTTGTTATATCCTAAGCTGAAGTGGGTAGATGACTTTTCGGTGGAATTTGAAATGCTTAAGTTATTGTTTGTCGTCATGGCTGTTCTTAAGATTAAGTCCTGCCAATCCGTGTTTGCCGTATATTTTGTATAATCAAATGGTGCTTTCCCCAAGTTAACCAACTGCATATCATACAATCTTTTAAATCCCTCAGCATCAACCACTTCAATACGATCATTTACTTGATCGAATCCTACGGAACCTGAAAAGTTGATTGCCGTTCTTCCTTGAGCTGCTTTTTTAAGCGTTACTGCAATAACACCGTTAGCACCTCGTAAACCATATATGGCAATCGAAGAAGGATCTCTCAATACGTCTAGTGACTCAATATCCTGCGGCGAGATAAAGTCTATATTATCATGCAGAACTCCGTCGACCACATATAATGGATTCGAGTTATTGGTACTGTTGACACCACGAATACGCACTGTAGGCGAACCGCCTGGAGTGCCTGAGTTGGATATGGTCAAACCCGCAACTTTACCTTGTAAGGAGCTAATTGGGTTTGCATTCGGCATATTGGCAATGGCTTCGCCTTTTACCTGAGCTATAGATCCAGTCAAATCCACCTTCCTCTGCGTTCCGTATCCTACGACAACGACTTCTTCCAGTGTCTCATCAGCGCTTTGCAGAGAAATATTGAAGAAGGTTTGGTCACCAACAGGCATTGTCCTCGTGACATATCCGATAAAGGTGAATGTGATTGAATCAGTAGGGGAGGCTTCTAAAGTAAATTTACCTGCTTCATCGGTTTGCGTCGATACAGGTTTTTCTTTGAGCGCAACAGTAACCCCCGGAATAACTGTTGAGCTTTGTCCGTCTTTTACTGTTCCGGAAATTGTGGTTTGGGCATACGACATTTGTACCCCAAATACAATACATAAGAACATAAATAGATGCTTCATATGATTTGGTTTTATAGATTTATAAAAAGGTAAACAAGTAATAGTATTTCTATAACAAAGGTTGTGATGTATATGTTTGATTACAAATTATTCATTAACACATTTCTACATCAGTGATAACACTATTGCTCAAATTAACTATAGATAATTCATAATATCTTGATATTATTTGATTTACAGATAAAAAATACCTCTCAAAATGTTCTTCATAGTGTGTGATTTACACTTAATATGTCGTGTGGTAATGATGTAGTAAAACTCGCTAAAAAGTGGATATTTCTTCCTCAAAATGGAGACTACATCACACAAATATTTTTCCCTATCTAAATGTGGATGTCAGCATCTAACCACAAACGAAATAAGTTTGCTATTCGACTAGCCACGTTAGCTAAAAATATAACAGATAATAACGTATTTAGTGTCCCTATTTTTGAAAAAAACTATCACACTAACTACATGATGCATACGCTGCTACCTTTTGTTTTGGTCCTTATCCTATTAACCGTATTCTTGACGATATGGGCTAATAAGCTGAAGATCGCCTATCCGATTTTATTGGTCGTTGCAGGTTTAACAATAAGTTTTATTCCGGGCCTCCCCATTATCAAAATCGATCCGGACTTGATATTTTTTATTTTTCTGCCTCCCTTGTTATTTGAAGCGGCCTGGGGCGTGTCTTTCAAAGAAATGAAGAAATGGTGGCGCATTATCGGAAGTTTTGCGTTTTTGGTCGTTTTCTTTACTGCGCTTCTAGTTGCCATCGTTACAAACCATATAATCCCGGGCTTTAGCATTGCCTTAGGTTTTGTTCTCGGTGGAATCGTGTCACCGCCTGACGCGGTAAGCACGGGAGCAATTACCAAGTTTGTTAAGATTCCCAAATCCACACAAGCCATTCTTGAGGGCGAGAGTTTGCTTAATGATGCTTCATCCTTGATTATTTTTCGATTCGCGTTGGTAGCTGTCGGCACGGGTCAATTCATCTGGCAGGAAGCTGCTGTTGATTTCCTTTGGATGCTATTTGGTGGCGTAGGTATTGGTTTGTTAATAGCATTGATTTTCATGTGGATACATAAGCGTTTATCAACTGATGCTCCATCTGATATCGCACTGACGTTGATCGAACCATATTTTATGTATTGGATTGCCGAGCAAGTGCATTGCTCAGGTGTTCTAGCTGTTGTCGCCGGAGGGTTATTTCTTTCTTCGAAACGACTTAGCTATTTATCCAGTAGCAGTCGAATCAAGGGATACAGTGTCTGGGAGAGCTTCGTATTCCTATTGAACGGCATGGTGTTCTTACTTATCGGGCTTGAACTTCCTGAAATTGTGGCTGGAATGCGTTCGAATGGTCTGCCATTATCAACAGCGATTGGGTATGTTGTTTTAGTTACGATCGTATTGATCGCTGCTCGTATATTATCGGCTTATGCTGCTATGTTAGCAACCATTATTTTTCGTCCGCAAGTTGCTCACCAGCAACAATTCTCAAAACGGCGCTGGACAACACCCTTATTAATGGGGTGGACCGGAATGAGGGGGGTGGTGTCGCTAGCGGCGGCTCTTGCTATCCCGCTGACCCTTCCCAATGGAGAAGCTTTTCCTTATAGAAATTTGATTCTCTTTATCACGTTTGTCGCTATTCTTTTAACCCTTGTCATACAAGGCTTAACATTGCCTTACCTAATTGAAAAGACTAAGCTTTTTGTAGGACTGGAGAATGAAGGTGAATTGGAAAGAAATACGCGGTTAAAAATGAAAACCGGCCTTAAGCAACACGTTTATGCTTTTGTAAAGGAAAAGTATGAGCAACAATATCTTGGTCATGCAGGAATGGAAAGGATATTAAAACATTGGGAGGATCAATCGAAAGTACAAGACAGTTCTTGGATGGATGAGACCAGTAGGGAGATTCTATTGGATATCTTCGCCGAACAGCGCGCATATCTGACTACCCTAAATAAAGAAGCCGAGTTTGACGAGGATATTATCAGACAGCAGATTTATCAAATTGATCTGGAGGAGGAGCGGTTGAAGTATGTGTAGATTAGATTTTAGATGTTAGATGTGAGATGTTAGAATATGGTCTAAGGATTGGGATGAGTGATAATCTATTGACTTCTTTTTCTCTGCCTTTACAGGCCCATAGCATAACCCTTTTCAAGTGGGGTTGATTGGGTTTTAAAAGGGTTATGAAAGGGCTTTACAAGGGGTTTAAGTAGAAGGAGGGTTAAGGGGATTAGTATCTTGTCGTTGAACGAGGAAAGGAAGGGTGGAAGGATATTTTGTCTTTGAACCAGGAAAGGAAGGATTTGAGGATGAACAGGATCCTGTCAATCCTTGCATCCTTCCTTTCCTGGTTCAAAACAAACTTTCCTTTCTTTCCTGGTTCAAGACAAACGTCATACAAAGAAACGTCTCCTTAAAATTGGGACGTAAGTCTAATTACTAAAAAGAAGAGCGTAGTCAGGCTAGCCCGCTACGCTCTAATGTCTTATATCTAATATCTAACGTCTAATTTTACGCAATTTTCTCATACTTTCCGTGTAGTTTCCAGAAGCAGCCCATATCTTCTACAGAGAAGCTTTGTTTTTTCCAGTCGTTGAGCAGTAAATCTATTTGTTTGTTTTTAACCTCATAGGTTCCGAAAAAATAGTCGCTGCCTTTTATATAGAAGCCAAAGTGCTTATCTAAGGTATGTAGAATATCGAGTTGTAGTTTTTCGAAAAATAAGATGCTGTTTTCTTCGAATGGAAAAGCTGCAGGATGATGAATCAGGCCGTTGTGTTCAATCGCAATAACTTGATTCTTTGTGGTTATTGGGAAATAAAACATTGGCAGATCATCAATGCTGATTTTATTATCGCTGGACTGTTGTATAGTCTCCCGGTTTAAAAAATGGACAGGGTCCATGTTTTTTATAGCAAGCTGCGCGGAATCTTCGGTAAAATGGTCTTCAAAATTCAGAATCTCATTTACGGTAAGTTTCTTTTCTAATAGGTGTGCGACGGGTATGCTAAAATATTTTGCAATCTGCAGAATCACGGAGACCTTCGGTTCTGCGCGAAATTCTTCGTAGGACGAAATATTGCCTCTCGTAAGGTTAAATAGCTCTCCAAAGGCTTGTTGACTTAAACCTTTAACACTACGTAATTTTTTAATATTCGTTCCGATTTGGGTCATTATCAAAAATATTAAATTTTTATTGCAAAATAATTTTGCATTATTTATCTTTATGCAAACATTATTAGCAAATATATAAAAATATTAGCCAATGCCATTTAACAAAGTTGAAAAATACTTATTAGACCTAGGGTTTACCGTTACATCAAAGAATAGAGAGGAGGGTTTTTTCGTCGTTGAAAGTGAAGCGGAAGGGATCAAGAATTTAATTATTGGAGTTACAGCACCAATAATCATTTTCGAACAGTATCTATTTTCTTTGAAGCGAGATAACCTTGACGTCTTTAAATCCTTGCTGAAAAAGAATCGGGATATCATTCATGGTGCTTTTGCATTGACTGAGGACGGACGCCGCGTGATTTTTAGGTACACTTTACAATCACACAACCTAGATCAAAATGAGTTCGATGCAGCGATTAATTCGCTATCGCTGTTAATGAGTGAGTATTATGCACAATTGATTGAGTTTTCAAAACAGTAGTGAAGATGAACATATTTAAGAGATTATTAAAAATAGGGCAGTCAGAAATACATTCTTTGGTTGAAAAAATGGAAGATCCTATCGCTCTGACACAAGAGGTTATCAACGACATGAAAGGACAGCTTCTAGCGACCGAAGAGATGTATATTTCAGCGCGAGCTGTTGTTATTCGCCTAGAACATTCGATTGACGATAGAAAAGCGGAAGCTATAGTTTACGAGGAGAAAGCCGAGAAAGTACTATTGATGGCTCAGAACAAAGAACTGAGTAAAGAAAAGGCGGAAAGTTTGGCAATTGAAGCACTTCGCTTGCAGAAGCAGCTTTTAGATGAATCCGAGGATTTCAAAGAACAGGCTTTGATGCATAAAAAGAAGGTCGAGGAAATTGAAGAGAAAATCGATGTACTGAAATTTAATATTGGAAAATGGAAAAAAGAACTAGATTCGCTTATTGCTAAGAAGCAAATTAATAGCGCCACTGAATTTGCTAACCGTCAGATGGCCAATATCGACAATAACAGTACCGTTGACATGTTGAAGAAGCTTCGCTCGTCTGAACAAGAGGATGAGGCTTATGCTGAGGCGATAAATGAGCTCGCAAAGTTGAAGATGAATCAAGACATTGATTATGCTTTGGAATCGGGCGATTCAGTTAAAAAAGATTTAGAAAACCTTAAAAAGAAATTAGGATTATAAAACGATGAAAAGGTTCGAATACAAAACAATTAAAATTGAACCTAAGGGGTTCTGGGGTTCCAATTTAGACGCAACAGAAATCGATAAGATTCTGAATGAATTGGGACAGCAAGGTTGGGAACTTGTTTCCATGCAAGATTTATCGGTCAGCGGAAGTTCCTGGAGTTTTCACTACACATTTAAAAGAGAACATTAAACGTTCATTATGACAGAGATCTGGAACATATTATTTAATCCGCTACCCAATGCAATAATGACTTTGTTAACAGGAATGTCCCTTGTTTACTGGTTATTTACTATGCTGCTTGGGGATGGTTTCGAGATGGGAACTGACGCTGATATACAATTTGAAGGTGCCGATGTGCAAGATGTAGATATGGATGCGGATACGCAGGCTGATTTGGAGACCGAACAACATGTTGAACCCTCATTTTTTTCGAAAGCTATGGATTTTATATATGTAGGTAAAGCGCCTATGATGGTCCTCGTCACGTTATTTAAGTTTATTAGTTGGATCGTAACGATTGCTTCGTCGCTCGTTTTGAACCTAGCGGCTTTCGGGTGGAAGTCTGTACTGATATTGATACCGGTATTTATTCTGAGTTTCTTTCTATTACATTATGTTGCCATCCCATTCGTTAAGCTTTATAAGAATGTCGGCTATGCTGGGGAAGAGGCGCATGAGTTTATAGGTCGCTTGGGCAAAATGCGTTCAACGATTCAGGGTGAACAGCTAGGGGCAATAGAAGTCGTTATCAACTTAGATGTTATCCGACTGAATGTCAAGAGTAAGGATGGCTCTTTGTTAAGTTATGGTGACGATGTAATCGTGACGAATCAAGACCCAAACAAGAAGTTTTATATAGTGCAAAAAGATATCAATTTAAACAATATTTAACCAAATCAATACTTTAATATATGAGCAACACACTGTTATTTTTGGAGGGTATCACCGGCGTAGTCCTTATCGCTATAGGTGCTATCGTATTTATCATCTTTGCGTTCTTCGTCGTGCTAAGCATGTTCTACAAGAAGATTCCGCAAGGCAAAGCAATTGTACGTTCGGGCGTTGGTGGAACAAAAGTAGCTTTCAACAAAGGGATGTATGTGATTCCTGTTTTCCATAAAATGGAGATTATGGACATCTCGGTTAAGAAAATTGAAATTAATCGTATGCAGGGCGATGGCTTGATCTGTAAGGATAATATCCGTGCAGACATCAAAGTCGCATTCTTCGTACGCGTAAATAAATCTGTTGACGACGTCATCAACGTTGCTCAGAACTTAGGCTGTGACCGAGCTTCTGATCCTGAAACGTTAAAAAGTATTTTCGAGGCAAAGTTTTCGGAAGCACTGAAGACTGTAGGAAAGAAATTTGATTTCACTGAATTGTATGAGGCGCGTCGTGAATTCCGCGATGAGATTTTAAATATCATCGGTACAGATTTGAATGGTTATATTTTGGATGACTGTGCGATTGATTACTTGGAGCAGACGGAGCTTAAGTTCCTGAGCACAGAGAATATATTGGATTCAGAGGGTATCAAGAAGATCACGGAATTGACGGCGAAGCAAAATATGAATGCTAACCTAATTCGCCGCGAAGAGGAGAAAGTGATCAAGAAGCAGAACGTTGAAGCGAGAGAAGCGATTCTGGAGCTGGAGCGACAATTGGCTGAGAAGGAGGAAAGACAGCGCCGCGAGGTAGATAATATTAAAGCGCGCGAAGAGGCTGAGATTGTGAAGGTACGTGAGGAAGAACGCTTAAAGGCTGAAACTGTTCGTATCTCTACGGAAGAATCATTGGCAATTCAGGAGGAGAATAAGCTTCGTCAGATCATAATTGCAGAGAAGAGCAAACTTCGTACGGATGCTGTGGAGACAGAACGTGTAGAAAAAGATAGAGCATTGGAAGCAACAGAGCGCGAGCGTATTGTTGCTTTAGCACAGATTGATAAGCAACGTTCCATTGAATCGGAGCAAAAAAGCATACAAGGCGTTATCAAAGAGCGCGTTCAATTGGAGAAAGGTGTTATTGAAGAGCAACAAGCGGTTCGCGATATTGAAGTGTTCCGTGAGGTTGAGCGTAAGAAGCAGGCTGGCGTTATTGCTGCATCTCAAGAAGCAGAAGAGCGTTTGATTGCAACTGTGAAAGCGGCTGAAGCAGCGAAGATCGCTGCTGAACAAGAAGCAGAAAAAAAGGTTATTGACGCAGAGGCTGCGCGCAAGATTGCTGAAAAGAAAGCGCAAGAGCTCTTGATTGAAGCGGAAGCTAAGAAAGAGGCTTCGGCGAAAGAAGCGGAGGCTCGTAAGATTATTGCCGAGGCCCAAGCGAAAGAAGAAGCGGCAATCGGCTTGTCTGAAGCTGAAGTAATGGTTGCGAAGGCTGAAGCACAGGAGATTCAAGGTAGCAAGGAAGCGGCAGTGATCGAGAAAAAAGCAGAAGCAATGCGCAAGGAAGGTCTTGCAGAAGCGGAAGTTGTTCGTGAGAAAGCTTTAGCGGAGGCTAAGGGTATCGAAGAGAAAGCGGCGGCCATGAAACAATTGGATGGCGTTGGAAAAGAGCACGAAGAGTTCAAACTGCAATTGCAGAAAGAGCGCGATATAGATTTAGCTCATATCAATATACAGAAGGATATTGCTACAGCGCAATCTGCTGTATTGTCTGAAGCATTGAAATCGGCGAAGATTGACATTGTTGGTGGTGAAACAATGTTCTTTGAGAATATTGTACGCCAGGTGTCTAACAGTAAAGGGTTTGATCACTTGATCAATAACTCTACTCATGCAACAGCGATCAAGGATGCACTATTGGGAGGAGAGGGGAATGGCGATTTAGCGGCAAAAGTGAGAAGCCTAGCTGACAAATACGGTATTTCTTCGAACGATATTAAAAACCTAACGGTCTCTGCAGCATTGATTAAATTACAACAGGCTGCGACGGCATCCGATGATGAGGAGGATACAGGTTTTATCAATTCACTGATCGGCATGGCAAAAAACTTAGGATTGTCTAACAAGAAATTAGGATAGTATTTGTTTAAGAAGGAAAACGAATAAGGATGACAGAAAATAAAGAGTCTTTAGACGCTGCAGCATACGATATCATTCAGAAGCGATTACAGGCGCAAAAAGATGACTTAACGAAGCGTTTGCAAGAATTAAATACCGCCCGCAAGGAGGTGTTTAATTCTACAAACTTCGTGCTGAAAGCGAATCAGCGTATTACAACGGAGAATAGCTGTGTCGCTCGCGGAATTATTGCGTTGGATAATGTCTGTATCTTTGGATATAACGTGCATATCGGACTCCGTACGGAAATTAAGTTAGAAGATGTATTTAGTGTTTTCCTATATGAAGAAGGACAATTTGTCCCACAATCGTTGGACCTGATTAAAGATCCTAACTTCATTACCGATTACCAGAACCTTTATAAGTATTACCGCGATTCTATCTTTTCGAAATTCCGTCGAACGGAGAATTACTTGTATATGATTTTTCAGACAAGTAAGAATCCGGAGGATCTAAAAGCTTTTAAGTGGTTGATCAAAGATGGAAAGCTTTATTATGAAAACGATAGAAGCATTCATGAGGTAAAAACTCCTGCCCAATTTGAGTTTGAATGGACAAAAACAGGGCTTGAGGATAGACGCTTAGGAAAATTCCCCCACATCTCTATCTTAGATAAAGTCTTTATTGAGGCGCTTCATGGCGACATCACTTTTAAAATTGAGAACAACACAGATTCTGGACAGGGAATTTATTCAGAGAAAGTTTCCAATACGGATCAACAGCTGGACGATGCTGAATACTACTTTGCGGATTTAGGAAACTTAATCGCCATACGCATAAAGCCTTATCAGGAGGATTTTAGAGCCTATATCTTCAATCAGCGAACGAAGGAAGTTGTTAATCTGAAGTCTTTGAATGAGTCGGCAGTGCTTCTTCCAGACAACCAGGGTGTCATTTTCTCAAACGGCTATTATCTACAGAATGGTACTTCGAAGATATTCGATAATACGCTTTCCAATGTCACATTCTTAAAGAAATTGCAGTCGCCAAACGGCGAAGATTATCTTTACGTCTATACACAGACATCTTCGAATACCTACATCTTGATGTCATACAACATCATTCAGCAGACGGTTGAAACACCGATTATCTGCAATGGCTTTACGATCTTCAAGAATGGCAATCTGATTTACTTTAGAACGGAAGCAGAGGCGACGCGACATCACCAAGTTCAGATTTGGGATACGCCTTATATGGCGGTACTGAAAGAAAACGAGGAACGAAAAGATGATCCGCTTTTTAAGGTTGGGAATAAACAGATTGTGCAAGCCATGGCTGAAGCACAGGAAATTATACAGCTGATAGGGAAGGAGGATAGTTATGAAGGGCTTTATGAGGATATTCTCCAAAAATCCAGAGCCTTACAGGATAGCTACTTTTGGATTAACGATACTTCTCTAAAAGCATTAGGAGCTCCTCTTGGCCAGATCGAACAGATCGCCAACACAGCGATTGATGAATTTGTGAAGGTCCAAGCACAGCGAAAGCATGCTGTTGAATTGTTAGAGCTAAGTAAAAAGCATCTTAGCGAACTTGAGTTTAGCATTAATAGCACGGTTGTAGAACATCTGGATCAGCTTGTTCATCAGTTATCTGACACCCGCAGATTGCAGGGTGAGCTCATTGATATTAAGAATGTTCGATACATTGATGTTGAAGAAGTTGATAAGCTGCTCCTTAAAATTGAAGAAATCAATAAGAGTCTATCTGAGAAAACAGTTAATTACTTGCTTCAAGATGATGCTCTTACTGTATATGAGGAGAAGGTCATTGATCAAAAGCGTAACGTAGAAGGGATTGAGAAAGTCTTTGATGCAAAACCAATAGAAGAGAATATCGTAGAAATTTCATCAGCGCTTGAGCTATTGATTGATATTTTAAACAGCCTAAAAATAAGTGATGCGACGCAGACAACGAAAATCGTTGAGAAGATATCTTTGATATTTGCTTCGTTGAATGAGATCAGAGCTCAATTAACGCGGAAAATAGCCTCATTGAAAAGCACAGAGGCAGTCGCGGAATTCTCTGCGCAATTGACTCTTCTAGAACAGTCGGTTGCAAATTACTTGGAATTATCGACGACGGAACTTAAAGTTGATGAGTATTACACCAAAATAATCGTTCAACTGGAAGAGCTGGAGAGTAAATTCTCAGAGTTCGATGAATTTGTCCTGAAGATCGCTGATAAGCGTGATGAAGTAATAAAGGCATTCAATTCCCGCCGAGAACAGCTGGTCGAACAAGTCAATAAACGAAGTTCCTCATTAGAGCAGATTGGACTTCGGGTGTTAAAGAATATCGAAAATAAGTCTAAGACATTTAACTCGCGAGAGGATATTCAGAGCTTTTATGCTTCTGATTTAATGATAGACAAGATTCGGCAGCTCGTTGCTGAATTAAAAGATCTTTCAGATGTTTCTAAAGCTGAGAATCTGGAGAACCTTTTAAAAAAATCGCAAGAAGATGCGCTAAGAATTCTGAGAGATAAAACGGAGCTTTATGTTGATGGCGATAATATTATCGCTCTCGGTAAGCATAAGTTTACAGTCAATAAGCAACCGCTGAGTCTTACACTTATTCGACGAAATAATGAATTATACTATCATCTGACAGGTACTAGTTTCTTTCAGAAGGTTAAAAGTTCAGAGATATTAGCATATCAGGACATTTGGGAACAAGAACTGGTTTCAGAAAATAATGAGGTTTATCGAGCGGAATACTTAGCTTATCAAACTTTACTGGCCTCTCGTGGACAATCGAATTTCAATGCGGAGCAATTTATTAATCAGACGGTAGAGCAGAATTACACCGAAAATTATATTAAAGGAGTTCATAATGTTGATGCATTAGCGATATACCTCTGCCTTGCAGAGATTGACAATAAGCTTGACTTGTTGCGATTTGATTCCCAAACGAGAGCTATCGCTCAGCTGTTTTGGCATGAATTGGAAGTGGATACGCGGGATAAGTTAGCGGCTTTAGTTCAAGCGACAGCCGCTGTTATGCGGACATTTCCCAATTCCAAAAGGAGCGAGGAAGTTATTAAGCAAATCAGCAAATCATTTCATCAATGGCCATCATCATTGCATCTTGAGGGCGTGAGTCCATCAAATATTTCCAACTATATTTTCCAAACCTTTTCGAAGTATAAGCGATTTACACTAAGTGAGACTGCTGATCATTTTCGTCAAGAATTCTTAAGATTACTCGAAAAGAAAAAAGTCTTGAAGGATTATGAACAGGATATCAATCAAGAACGTTTTAAGAACGAAGATCGCTATTTGTTGATTACGAATTGGTTATATGGATATGTAGAGCAAGAAGAGAAAGCAGAAGATTATGGAAGATATATTGAAGAAACCGCTGCAGCTTTACTCTTTCCTAAAGATGATTATGAGTTGATCTTTGCCAATGATCGACTGAATGTCGATGATTTAAAGGGAAATCACCCTAGTATAACTGAAGGGCGTATTGATGTTCAATACCATTCTTTTATTGCTAAATTAAAGGATTTCGTGGAGAATAAGATTCCTCGCTTCCAGTCCTTTACTAAACTGAAAGAAGAACTTAATAAAAACTATGTAAAAGAGTTAAAAGTCAATGAATTAGAACCAAAAGTATTGACTTCTTTTGTGCGAAATAAGTTGATAAATGAGGTTTATTTTCCATTGATTGGCAGTAATTTAGCAAAACAGATAGGGGAGGCTGGAGACAATAAAAGGACGGCTCGGATGGGGATGTTGTTATTGATTTCTCCTCCAGGATATGGAAAGACGACCTTGATGGAATACCTAGCCAAAACCATTGGATTTCACTTCGTCAAAATCGATGGACCGACGATTGGGCATTCGATTACATCGATCGATCCATCAGAAGCTAAGACATCTGGAGAACGCGAAGAATTGAAGAAGATCAACTTAGCATTTGAGATGTCTGATAATGTTATGCTTTATCTAGATGATATACAGCATTTAAACGCCGAATTTTTACAGAAATTCATTTCTTTGGCTGACGGTCAGCGAAAAATCGACGGTATTTTTGATGGCGAAAGCAAGACATATGACCTTAGAGGAAAGCGTTTCTGCGTAATTATGGCGGGAAATCCATATACTGAAAGCGGTTCTAAATTTAAAATTCCAGACATGCTCACCAATAGAGCTGATGTCTATAATCTTGGGGATGTGATAGGAGATACCGAACATCTTTTCAATCTGAGTCTGATTGAAAATGCAGCAATTGAAAATGTACATCTTGAGAAGATAGCAAGTAAATCATTTAATGATTTCTATGCGCTAATTGATTATGTAACAACAGGAACAGATCAGTTACCAACACTAGAAGGCAACTATCAAAAACAGGAAATTGACGACTGTATCGCTGTATTGAAGCATATCTTGAAGATTAGAAATATCGTCGTGAAGGTGAATGAAAATTATATACAAAGCGCTGCTATACAAGATAATTACCGCACAGAACCTGCATTTAAACTTCAAGGTTCTTATCGAAATATGAACAAGCTCGTAGCTCAGGTGGTGCCGATGATGAATGATCAAGAAATTCAGCAATTAATTATGTTGCATTATGAAAATGAGTCTCAGACCTTGACAGCTGATACGGAAAGCAACATGTTGAAGCTAAAGGAACTTGCAGGACTAATGTCTGATCAAGAGAAAGCCCGCTGGGAAGAAATAAAAACAATCTTCAGAAAAAATAACAAGCATAACGGCTTAGCAAAAGATGATATGATGTTTGCGCAGCTGTTAGAATTCAATGAAAACCTAGAAGGAATTATTAAGGCAATTCGTGGGAATTAGTAATTAAAAACATCTGGGCAGTAAGTTTTGTGTGTACTGCTCAGATTTCATAATTTGTTAAAACGTGTTATTGTTTTGTCTGCTTTATAATACGTAAGTTTATAGTGTTAAACGACAATATAAACCTGGATATCGCCAAAGACCTTACTTTATTATTTCATTATATTATTGTATCATAATTTATATTATGTTAAATAGTAGTATGCAAGGAAGCTTCTGATAAAGCCCCCTGCCATTATTATGCAGATTGTATAATCGCTGCAGCGACAGTAATATTCGTTCGTGGATCAATTATAATCGCTCTTGCGTTCTCTGGAAAATCTTCCTGTCTATCAAAAACTATATCTTCAGCAGATCTAATCTGTACACGTCCGATATCATTCAAACGAATTGATTCATTATAAATCTGATCTTGCGTATGAACGTCGTATTTAAATAAAATCTCAGGAATTTTAATTTTAGTGACTTTTGCGTGTGTTTGCAACAAATAAACTTGGTTTGTATCCAGTTCTTTGTTTTCAAACCATGAGATATTTGCTTCTACGTTTCTTTCTGTTAGAGATGGATTAGCTGCACTCACAATCATATCACCACGGGAAATATCAACGTCATCGCTCAAATGGATGATTACTGAGGCCCCATTTTGAGCTTCATCCAGCTTTTCCTCGTTAAATTCGATTGCAGCGACTCTAGAGCGGCTTCCGCTCGGAAGAATGATCACCTCCTCTCCTGTTTTTAACCCCTCTCCTAATACCCTACCGGCATAGCCCCTATAGTCATGTAAATCAGCACTTTGAGGACGAACAACCCATTGTACGGGAAATCTCCAGCCTTTATTTTCCTTTGTTTCTATATTAACCTCTTCTAGATATTCTAATAATGAAGGTCCTGTGTACCAATTCATTCTAGTAGAACGATTAACAATATTATCTCCTTTTAAAGCGGAAACCGGAATAAAATCAACATCATCTAATTTAAGCTTCGCTGCAAGCTGCAAGTAATCATTCTTGATATTTTCGTAGACTGCCAACTCGTAGTCCATCATATCCATTTTGTTCACACAAACGAGTACTTTCTTTAAGCCTAATAACTTCGCTAAAAAGGAATGTCTCTTAGTCTGTTCGATTACACCTTTTCTAGCGTCGATCAGGATGATTATTAAGTCGGAATTACTAGCGCCAGTAACCATATTCCGTGTGTACTGTATATGTCCGGGTGCATCGGCGATAATGAATTTACGTTTCTCCGTTTGGAAATATTTATACGCTACATCAATCGTAATACCTTGCTCGCGCTCTGCTTTTAGGCCATCCGTTAGAATTGCTAAATCCACAGTACCATCATCGTTTTTGCGATTAGCTTTCTGTATTGCCTCCAACTGATCATCTAAAATCGAATTGGTATCATATAAAAGCCGTCCGATCAGCGTGCTTTTGCCGTCGTCTACAGATCCGGCGGTAATAAATTTTATAATGTTCATCTGTTGTCTTCGTTTAATTGATTAAAAATAGCCTTGTTTCTTGCGTTCCTCCATTGCAGCTTCCGACACCTTATCATCCATACGAGCACCACGCTCGCTGACCGTAGAAGCTTTAATCTCAGCAATGATGTCATCTAGTTCCACGGCGATAGAGTCTACTGCAGCTGTACAGGTCATATCGCCTACCGTTCTAAATCTCACTGATTTATGCTCGACGATATCTTGATCATCAATTTGTAAAACTGGATCTGCAGCCATCCATTGTCCATTCCGAAAAACAACATCACGCTCATGGCTAAAGTAAATCGACGGCAAGGCAATATTCTCACGTTTAATGTAATTCCAAACATCTAGTTCAGTCCAGTTAGAAATCGGGAATACTCGGACATTCTCGCCGCGTTGGATCTTGCCGTTAAATATGTTCCAAAGCTCAGGACGCTGCCTTTTCGGATCCCATTGCCCAAATTCGTCCCGAACGGAAAAGATACGCTCTTTCGCTCTCGCTTTTTCTTCGTCTCGACGCGCTCCGCCAATACAAGCATCAAAACCATATTGCTCTATGGTATCTAATAATGTCACTGTCTGTAGGGCATTCCGGCTAGCATTTTTACCACGTTGCTCCACAACCTTTCCAGCATCAATGCTATCCTGAACGTGTCCTACGATCAGTTTTTCACCAATCTGCTCCACCAGCCAATCTCTATACTCTA
>NZ_DKLH01000056.1:0-15112 GCF_002455685.1 Sphingobacterium sp. UBA6645 | reverse complement strand
CAATCTCTATACTCTATTGTTTCGGGGAAATTATGCCCGGTATCAATATGTACGAGTGGAAAAGGAAATTTACCCGGTCTAAATGCTTTCTTTGCCAGGTGTACTAGCGTTATCGAGTCTTTCCCGCCAGAGAATAGCAAAGCTGGCTTTTCGAATTGCCCGGCAACCTCACGCAATATATAAATGGCTTCCGCCTCTAGATGATCTAAGTAATCCATACGTTAATCTATTATTTACTTGTAACATGTAACCCGCACTCTTTCTTGCTTTTATCTTCCCACCACCAGCGGCCTGCACGGAAATCCTCCCCTGCAGCTATCGCCCTGGTACAGGGCTGGCAACCGATGCTCGGAAACCCTTTGTCATGTAAAGGATTATAAGGCACAAAATTGACTTTTAAGAACGTCTCGACCATTTCCAGGGTCCAGTTGAACAATGGATGAACCTTGATAATCTGATTACCCTCATCCCACTCGATGAATTCCATGTGATCTCGGTTTTCCGACTGTTCTGCCCGTATACCGGTAATCCATACCTTGTATCCGTTGATCGCACGTTTCAAAGGTTCAATCTTCCGGATAAAACAACATTCCTTTCGATTTTCCGTCGACTCATAGAAGCTCGACGGTCCTTTGGTACTGATCAATTCTTCCACCGCTTCTGTTCTCGGATAATAAGCCTGTATCGGAAGCTTGTAGATATCCAACGTTCTGTTCCATACATAATAAGTCTCCGGAAACAAACGACCTGTATCGAGGGTAAAAACACGAGTCGTAGCATTTATCTCCGATAGCAAATGTGTAATGACCTGATCCTCTATTCCAAATGACGTCGAAAAGATCGCTTCCTCTCCAAACCGCGCATTGACATAGGTCAGAATCTCCCGAGCGTCCAAACCTGCTAAATCGCTCTTTAATTGTTCTATCATGATCCTGCTCCTTTCAATAATGATTCGGTATGCGCGTTCAAGACGGTCACTTTTCTTTGGAAATCGCCCTTTAAGCTATTTCTATAAGAAGCCATGAGATTCAATGTTTCATCAATTTCCTCTGGCAATAATTCATTTAAAAATTCTTTTAGGCGCTTCGCTATGGTAGGTGATTTGCCGTTGGTGGAAATCCCTATCTTCAGGTTTCCTTTCTGCACGACAGACCCGAGGTAGAAATCGCATAAATCAGGCTTGTCAGCCACATTGACCAACAGATGTCTTGACTTAGCGAGCTGTTTAACTTCCTCATTAAATTCCGGATTGTTTGTGGCCATAATCAGCAAGTCCATACCGTCAAGATCACGTTCTTGAAATTCGCGTATTTCTAAGGATAGTAATTCATTTGAATTTACCAAGGCAACTATCTCGTCGATCACATCACGCGCTATAATCTTAACTTTTGCATTTGGAGAATTGCTAAGCAGCGCTTGCAGCTTTTCCAAGCCTACAGGTCCTCCACCGATAAGCAACGTGTTGATTTGGTCCAACTTAACGTAAATAGGAAATAATGTATTCATCGCACTATACGTTTTGAATGCTTGCTAATTCAAGTTTTACTGCTTCAAATTCCTGATGCTTTGCAACGACTTCTCCTAGTACGATGATCGCCGGAACTCCAACCAAACTACGCTCAGCGTCCTGTATAATGCTGTTTATTCGGCCTAATACAACCCTTTCGTTTGGTAAAGATCCATTCTGAATTAAGGCGATAGGTAAATTGCCTTTGCCCTCAGATTGATACAGCGCAACAATCTCTCGCAGCTTCGAAAAACCCATCAAAACAACAACCGTTGCATTGGTCTGTACAGCAGTGTACAAATCGTTCGATAGACGGCCATCGCTAGTGGAGCCTGTAATTACCCAAAAAGACTCTGAGATACCCCTATAAGTCAATGGGATTTGCTGAAGACCCGTTAACCCAACTGATGAGGAGATGCCGGGCACTACTGCCGTTTCTATATCAAATTGTCGAACAAAATCCAATTCTTCGCCACCTCGTCCGAATACAAAAGGATCACCGCCCTTTAATCGAACGACATGCCCATGAGTCAGCGCATAATCAATTAACAGCTGATTTATATGGTCTTGTGAAGTCGATAATCGCTCCGCACGTTTCCCTACATATATTTTTGTGCAATCTTTGCTCGCGTACTCCAGCAAGCTCTCATTCACTAAAGCATCATATAAAATCACATCCGCAGACGCTATAGCACGTATTCCTTTCAAAGTGATGAGATCAGGATCTCCCGGCCCTGCGCCTACTAAAGTTACTTTTGGTTTAATTTCTTTCATTCTTCCCTCCTGTTTTATTGACTAACCGCCTTTAATTCTTCCCTACGTTCCGCTCCTTCTAAGCCAAAAGCGGTGGCCTGCAAAAGGTATGCTTCTGCAAATTCCTTAGAGGGCTCATATTTATTGATTTGTAAAACACGCTCACTGAAGCTAGTCGGAAAACTAAATAAGCCTTCGTTTACATAATGCGTATCAAACTCCTGTATAACTGCTGCTTGTGTTGAAGAATTTATTCCTTTATCTAACAATAAAGCCTTGGCTGTCCATACAAACGAACTGTAAGCATGATAGATGGCATCTGCATATTGTCCTTTCTCCAACGCGAGTCTAGAGAGATCCAATTTCTCTTCCGCTTCCAACAACAGGGTTGCAACCAAGTCAATAATAACACCGGCACATTCGCCCACGCCGATTGCAGTCGCAAAGGTTTCCTCATGTCCCCAGTCGATGTGCTCATCGGGGGTCAATGTCGTTAAATCAGCCAGCGGCTTCAGTAATCTATAGAAATAGTCTTTCGTCTGCTGATCATAATAATCATGAAAGTTCTGCTCAGCTGATTTATTGGCTTTAAAGTCGGTCAACAACAGATCTACAACTTGCAAAACACGCTTCGTAGGCACTTTGATAACACGCTCTGCTACACGACCTTTTCCATCGCCAATTGTACCTCCGGCTAACATCACTTGCGCTGCAGGAATCACTGCGCCGCCAGCTTTTACAGAGCTCCCATGGAAGCCAATATGAGCAAGACCGTGTTGTCCGCAAGAGTTCATACAGCCAGAAATCTTGATCTTTAATTGCTCTTCAAAAACGAAGTCGGTATGAAATTCATGGATATAGTTTTCAAGTACGCGAGCCATTTCTGTTGAATTGGAGATACCAAGATTACAAGTATCAGTGCCGGGACATGTGGTGATATCCGCCGTACTATTATGCCCTGGTTTTGAAAAGCCTAAGCTTGACAGCACATTGTAAATATGAGCCAGAGATTCCTGGCGAACATACTTGAAGAGTAAATTCTGATCTTGAGTAATGCGGATATCATCCGCAATGTGCCCACGCAGCCCGGCAACCAATACACGTGCTTTCTCTGTTGAAATATCGCCAGTCTGGATATTTGCATAGACACCATAATATCCTTTCTGTTTTTGCTCAAAAACATTAGTCTGTTTCCATATTTCAAAACCGATCTGGTCAATCGCTTCTACTTCGGTTACTTCCTCCGTTGGAGCTGCAGGTTGCTGAATCAGATTTCGATCAACCTTTACCTTAGTGTTCTTAATTGCCGTCTTTTCTTCTTCTATAAGCGCTAAGACGCTCTCTAAGCCTAGCTTTTGTATGAGATATTTAAAACGAGCCTTATTGCGGTTATTGCGTTCTCCATGTCGGTCGAACACGCGAAGAGTCGCTTCTATATATGGGATAAAATCATCCTCAGCTAAGAAATCAAAGATCTCATAGGCTAGAATAGGTTGAGCTCCCAATCCACCACCTAGCATCACTTTGAAACCACGTTGTTCTTCGCCATTTACCACCCTGATTTTAGGGATAAAGCCGAAATCGTGTATATATGAAAATGCAGAGTCCTTATCTGACGATGAAAACGACATCTTAATTTTTCTACCCATCTCCGCACAAACAGGATTCCTTAGGAAGTATTCAAATGTTTTTTGCGCGTATGGCGACACATCAAACAACTCGTCTGGATCAATTCCGGCGGTCGCTGAAGCAGTCACATTACGAACCGTGTTTCCACAAGCCTCGCGTAATGTAATATCATCCTCCGCTAACTTCGCCCATAGCTCAGGTGTTTTATCCAAGCTAACAAAATGTATCTGTATATCTTGGCGGGTAGTTAAGTGCAAATTCTTGCTTGCGTACTCATCAGAGATATCAGCGATTTTAAGCAGTTGCTTGAAAGTAACCTTGCCAAAAGGAAGTTTGATACGCACCATCTGCACACCCGGCTGACGTTGACCATATACTCCCCTAGCCAATCTTAAAGAACGGAATTTCTCATCTGGGATCTCCCCTTTCTGAAAACTCCTAATCTTTCTCTCCAGCTCGATTATCTCTTGCTCAACGACTGGATTCTCTAATTCCGTACGAAAACTCTGCATCTTTAACCTAGTTAGTATTATTAATAATTCAATAACATCTACCTTATATTATAGTATTCTTAAGGTTCGATGGACAAATGTATAAATTTTCTGTAAAAATAATATATAATATCTAGTGATTTAGTATATATTTGTAGAAATAATTTCAAAACGTAATTTTAAAGACGCTCATGAAGCTAAATAAATCATTGTCTATCAGTTTATTAACAACACTTTTGTTGAGCAGTTGCGCACCGAAAGTTTCTGAGGGCTATGATTCGGAGCGCGGATATGTTGGTAATATTTCTATATCTGGAGCCTTCGCACTCTACCCATTAGCGGTATTATGGAGCGAAGATTTCAAGAAAGAAAACCCGGACGTACGTTTCAATATCTCTGCTGGTGGAGCGGGTAAAGGAATTGCAGATGTCTTGACCAACATGGTCGATATCGGATTGGTTTCTCGCGATCTGCATGCACAGGAGCTGGAAAAAGGAGCTTACCCGGTCCTTGTTGCAAATGATGCTGTTATTGGTACTGTTAATAGCGAGCACCCCAATTATAAGCTGATCAAAGAACGCGGGTTTACTCAGGAGGAATTAAAACACATCTTTCTAAGAGGTTATTATAAATTATGGTCGGATATCGATTCCCGCTTTGTTCAAGAGCCGTTGGAAGTATATGTTCGTTCAGATGCCGCCGGAGCAGCAGAAACATGGGCTAAGTTCTTTAAAGCCAATCAGGAAGATCTAAAAGGCATTGGAATATTCGGCGACCCCGGACTTGCTCAAGCTATCAAAGACAACAAACTGGCTATCGGATTCAACAACATCAATTATGTCTACGACTTAAAATCAAAGAAAGCCAGCGCGCAGATTGCTGCCCTGCCGATAGACTTAAACCAAAACGGGAAGATCGATCCGGATGAAAACTTCTATGATAGCATCGATCAACTGACCAACGCTGTCGCGCAACAGAAATATCCGTCTCCACCTGCACGCGAACTGATGTTCGTCGTTCGTAATGATCAACAGACAAGGCTATTGAAAGCATTTATAGAATTTGTATTACAGGAAAAGCAGCAGGCTTATCTATTGGAGAATGGATATGTGCCTTTGGAAAAAGACGTTATAGCACAACAATTACAAAAATTAAGCATTGGTGATAAACAGATTAGTAAAAGATAAGATAGCGCAGCGGGTGTCGGCGGGATTATTAGGGATCACCAGCTTGGTCATTGTACTCATCGTCGTTGGCTTAGTATGGAAAGCAACCCCACTTCTAACAGAGTTCTCGCTATGGGATGTACTGACCGAAAGCGTGTGGGCTCCGTTAAAAGGGCAATTTGGCTTCCTTTCTTTTATCCTCGGCACCATCTGGGTTACCTTGTTATCCTTATTAATTGCAGTCCCTTTGTGTATTCTCGCGTCAGTCTATTTAGTCGAATATGCATCTGACCGATTGCGCAATATGGTGCTTCCATTAGTGAATGTGCTGACAGCAATCCCACCGGTATTATATGGAGTTTGGGGGGTATTATTTGTAGTTCCTCTTTTAGGAACTTATATAGCGCCAATATTTGGTATCAGCACGACCGGCTATTCTGTTTTTGCCGGTGGTATTGTACTGGCGGTCATGATCTTTCCGATTATGGTCAGCATCATGGTTGAAGTATTGAATACTATTCCGTACGAGCTACGTGCTGTTTCCCTTAGCCTTGGTGCGACTCGTTGGGAAACAATCAAGCATGTTGTACTGAAGAAAGCTAAGCCTGGAATATTTGCGGCAGTGGTATTGGCCATTTCCCGGGCGTTTGGTGAAACGGTCGCCGTATTGATGGTCTGTGGTAATATCCCGCAAATCCCAAAATCAATCTTTGACGCCGGTTATCCCATTCCTGCTTTAATAGCGAATAACTTTGGAGAAATGATGTCTATTCCTTTATACGATTCGGCATTGATGTTTGCAGCGCTATTGCTCTTTGTCATCATTTTCGGCTTTAACCTGATTTCAAGATTAATCTTAAATAAACTGGAGGCAAAGTATTAAGATGAGAACTGTAAAATCTAGACTGTTTCAAGAGAAGCTTGCCAAAATGTTTATGCAGCTTTCCGGTATCATTATCACCGGCTCCTTATTTTTCATCGTAGGAACAATCCTTTACAAAGGCTTGCCCTACCTGTCCTGGGACATGATTAGCAAAGTACCACAGGGAGGATTTTATATCGGAAAAGAAGGCGGAATTCTAAACGCTATCTTGGGTTCGCTGTACTTGGCTAGTGCTTCGACTTTGTTAGCGACGTTAATCGGAATACCCATCGCGCTTTATTTGAATATCTATGTCAAGAAAGGTTCTTCCTTAGCGCGAAGTGCCAAGCTATTGTTCGATGTGTTGTTCGGTATTCCCTCCATTGTTTATGGCGCCATAGCGTTTAGCATTATGGTGTTCCTTGGTATTAGAGCATCTTTGCTTGGGGGTATTATCACCATAACTTTGTTGACTATCCCCATCGTAGTGAGAACTTTGGATGAGCTGATCTCTACCATTCCTCAAGATCTGAGACATGTCACGGCTTCCCTTGGAGCAACGCGCTGGGAAACAGCACGTGTCATGATCAAATATATAAAGCCGGGGCTATTTACAGCAGTTTTATTGGCATTTGGGCGCGCTATTGGCGATGTTGCCGGCGTCTTGTTGACTACCGGCTTCAGCGATAACTTACCTAAATACATCGATGAGCCAACTGCGACACTGCCACTGGCTATATTCTTCCAGCTTAGCAGTCCTATTCCGGAAGTCCAAGGCCGTGCCTATGCCTCCGCTTTAGTATTAACTATTATCATCTTAATCATCGTTCTATGCTCACATATCCTAGCGTCGAAGCAGAAAAAGCACAAGATTTAAGCCGTATCGTCCTTCCAAAGATTCAGATCAAGGATTTGAACGTAACGGTAGAAGGAAAACAGATTCTGAAGAATATCAGTCTGGATATTCCGAATAACTCGATAACCTCCATTATAGGTCCCTCGGGTTGCGGGAAGACGACGCTATTGAAGACTTTGAACCGACTGCTAGACGATCAAAAAGATGTAGAGGTAACAGGTTCTGTACTGGTGAACAACGAGGATATTTATGCTCCAGGCGCAGAAGTGACGCATATTCGTAAGAAAATGGGCCTGCTTTCGCAGAAGCCTTTTCCATTGCCGATGTCGATATTTGATAATATCGCTTATGGTCCAAAAATTCATGGTATTCGGGACAAAAATACTTTAAAAGCGATTGTTGAGCAACAGTTGGTGAATGTGGGATTATGGGATGAAGTGAAAGATCGTTTGGATGCCTCTGCGACACGTTTATCTATCGGGCAGCAACAGCGCCTTTGTTTAGCGCGTGGACTTGCTGTGGAGCCTGAAATTATCTTAGGCGACGAATCTACCTCCGCCTTGGACCCTATTTCAACACAAACGATAGAAAATCTGTTGATTCAACTTAAAGAAGATTATACGATCGTCTTGGTTACCCATATCCTTCGCCAGGCGCGCAGGGTGTCAGACTATATACTTTTCTTATACAATGGTGAAATCGTGGAATTTGGGAAAACGGAGGATGTGCTGTTGAATCCACAAAATGAAATTACCAAACAATACGTGAAGGGCTATATATCTTAATTTGGCAATTAATAATTCATATATTCAAAACGAAGGGGATGCTCGAATGAACATCCCCTCTCTATTTAAGATCTTGTTTCGTTTTCAGGTCCTTCTTCGATGACCTCCGCAATTTCCTTGATTCCGTCTTCGTCGGAATCCACGCGGAACGGAGCCGCTTCATCAAATTCCCCTTCCCATTTCGCTACAACAACCGTCGCTAAACAGTTACCAATAACGTTCACCGACGTTCTTGCCATATCCATTAATTCGTCGATACCTAAGATCGCTGCGATAACAAACACTGGCAAACCAAACTGATCTGCTGTTGCGATCAATACGATCAACGAAGCTCTAGGAACAGCTGCCACCCCTTTTGAAGTAATCATCAGGGTAAAGGCAATTGCTAATTGCTGTCCGAAGGAAAGATCAATTCCCGCTGCTTGCGCCACGAAGATTGATGCTAAAGAAAGGTAAAGCGAAGTTCCGTCGAGGTTAAAGCTATATCCCGTCGGAATAACAAAGGATACGATGCGTCGCGGAACACCAAATTTCTCCATCGCACTCATCGCTTTTGGAAGCGCAGCATCCGAACTCGTCGTTGCAAAGGCAATGGAAACCGGCTCTTTAATAGCGTTAACAAATTGTTTTATAGGAACTTTTAAGTATAACGCAACTGGCAATAAAACCACCAGTAAGAACATGATCAAGGCAAGGTAAAGTGTTGCCAAAAGCATAAAGAGGTTTTTCAGGATGTCCACCCCTAGGTGTCCAACCGTATAGGCCATCGCTGCGCCCACACCAATAGGTGCGAAGAGCATCACCAGATTGGTGAATTTGAACATGGCTTCGGATAGACTTTCCGTAAAATCGACCAGCGGCTTTCGCTTTTTCTCCTCCACCATCGCTAAACCGATACCGAAGATAACTGCAAAAACCACAATCTGTAATACCTTATTCTCATAAATGGACTTTACAATATTCTCCGGGAATGTATCTCTAAAGAAGGTTGTAAACTTAAACAGCCAATGTGCACTTTCGTCGATATGCTCTAACGCTACTTTATCCGCCTCAGAAACCGCCGATGTTGTTGGAAGTTCTTCGTGCGGCATGTGCTCGATATCAATACCAACACCTGCTTGTGTTAAGTTGATGGCTGCCAATCCGATGAAGATCGCACAAGTCGTAGCCAAGAAGAAGTATAGCATGGATTTCCAAGCCATACGCCCAACCTGCTTTAAATCGGAGTGTCCGGCAATACCAAATACTAATGTCGAGAATAGAATTGGTCCAACAATAGTCTTCACGAGCTTGATAAACCCTTGACTTAAAGGTTGCAAGGCACGCGCAGCATTTGGTAAATCAAGACCGATAAAGATACCCAATATCATACAGGTCAAAATCCATGTTGTTAGATTTCGACGAACCAAGGCATTCAAAACCAATACAGCCGCCGTAACCCAACGGACCACAACCATAACAGTAGCCGGAACAGCAACAATGTTAAATTCGTATAGAAGAGTGATAATAGAGGCTAACGCAATGGTTATTAGTAGAATATATCCCGTTGTTTTTTTAGACATGTAGTTAATTTAGGGGTTATGTTATTCGTTATTTTCAATTTTCCGCCTGACAAAAATAAAAAAATAGCACTGTAAAGCAAATAATTTAGGGAAATGGAGGGCGCAGCTTGAGAGGATGAGATTTCTAAGTAGCTGAGGTATAGTTTGTTTTGAACTGTTGATTAAACAGGAAGGGAAGTTTGTTTTGATTCTTTGTTTTAAAGTGTTTTGAACCAGGGAAAGAAGGATATAGGGATTGGCAGGATGTCTTGTCCGGATGTTTGTCTTGAACCAGGAAAGGAAGGATTTAAGGATTGGCAGGATCATGCGGAAAGGAAAAATTGTCTTGAACCAAGAAAGGAAGGATTTAAAGATTTACAGGATCCTGTTCATCCTCATACTTTCTTTCTTGGTTCAAAACAAAAGCAACAATTAAGCTGCCGAATAATTCATCATCCACTCCTTAGCCAATCACTCCCATATCACTCCCATATCAAAACCCTTTTGAAGCGGCTTTGATTGGGTTATGCATTGGGTTATAAAGGGGTTTGAAAGGGCTTTAAGCAAAACGAGTTCATTAGCAAATATTAAGCAGTTAGACTAGATCCTGCCAATCCCTAAATCCTTCCTTTCCTGGTTCAAAGACAAACTTCGCTTTCTAAACCAACGGTCAAAGACAAGCTCTCCTTTCTAAACCAATTACTCACACAAACTCTCCTTTCTAAACCAAATTCTAAAAGACAACATTTATCACCAACTACTAAAAAACAAAAAAGCCTGTCGTTCGACAGGCTTTTTTGTTTTTTTATTTAAATGCTTATTCAGCGTGTAACCAAGCTTTCTTAGCTAGTAGTTCGTCGTTAGATTCGCGAACGTCTTCGTCGTCTACACAACAATCTACCGGACATACTGCAGCACATTGCGGTTCATCATGGAATCCCACACACTCTGTACATTTATCTGATACAATATAATAGACTTCGTTGGAGATTGCTTCTTGCGATTCGTTTGCGTCTAATGTAACGCCATCGCCGAAATCAATAACACCATCCAAAGCAGTACCATCCGAAAACTTCCAAGTTACTCCAGCATCATAAATTGCGTTGTTTGGGCATTCTGGTTCGCAAGCCCCACAATTTATACATTCGTCAGTAATTTTAATTGCCATTTATGTCCTTACAATAAAATAATAAACTAATTTTGCACTTGTCAAAGTTAACATTAAATATATACTCGATAAAAATAAAGTATATCAATTTAATAGTAATTGACTTTTATGTGGCAAATATAAGACAAAAATAGTAGAGAATAATTCTAAATAGTAAGTTTTGGTACGAGAACAACGCATTCAAGCATTCAGTCAGTTAGGTTCTTTTTTAGCATCGGATGATGCAGCAATTCAAGCAGTTTTAGATCGTGTTGAGCGCTTAAATCCTTGGTACACCTCTCGATACGTAGCACAGCAATTTAAGGCTTTCGGCGCGCAGCTGACGGAGGCAAATTTGAATGCTTGGCTAGCTGATTTTCCGGATCAGGAAACCGATAAGATGGTAGGCTTGGTGCTTGCTGGAAACCTTCCGCTTGTAGGCTTTCATGATATCCTATGTGTGCTGATTACTGGCTTTAAAGCACAGATTAAGACCTCGTCGGACGATGCGGGTCTAACGAAGTTTGTTTTGGATAAGTTGGTCGAGATTGAGCCGGCATTCGCTGCTCGTTTTGCCATCGTTGATATCCTGAAAGATTTTGATTTGGTAATCGCTACGGGAAGCAATAATTCTGCTCGTTACTTTGAACACTATTTCGGTAAAAAACCACATATTATCCGTAAGAACAGAAATTCCATCGCTGTGTTGTCAGGCGAGGAAACTGACGAGCAATTGAAGGCTCTTGGCCATGATATCTTTGATTTCTTTGGTTTGGGCTGTCGTTCGGTTTCCAAAGTTTTTATTCCGGAGAACTATGATGTGGCGAAGTTCTTTGAAGCTGTGGAGTCATTCAACTGGATCAAAGATCATTTCAAATACAACAACAACTACGATTTCAATAAGTCGATCTACCTGATCAATAAGAATCAACATTTCGATAATGGCTTTTTGCTGTTGAAGGAAGATGAAAGTATGGCTTCTCCCCTTGCGGTCGTTCACTATGAACGCTATAGCTCGCTAGATCAGGTTGAAACGTATATCAATAAGCATGAATTGGATATTCAGTGCGTTACATCAGCGGTTGATCTGAATGTAGGTTCGCCTGTATTTCCGCTAGGATCTAGTCAGTGTCCCGCACTCGATGATTATGCGGATGGGGTGAATACGTTGGAATTCTTACGTGCGAACCAATAAAAGCTAAATTGTAGCGTTAATATAACTGTGTATTAATAAAAAATTATAATTTTGTTTACATGTATGTTATCAAAGTAAAGGGTGTTGCGAAGATTCCGGATTATGTTCAATTGCGTGATAATGCATTTACCCTATTAGCATACTTTCGAGTAGATCGACCTGATAAATCCCTTGATAAAATTGGCCTTGGTGATAAATTGGATTATATCATGGATGTAGTTCGCGAATTGCCATTTGGTCAGATAAAAAAAATTGACTTATAGAAAGATATGAGAGAAAATACGGTTATTAAACTTAAGAACGTCGATATATACCAACAGAAGCACCTGGTACTATCTAATGTAAACTTAGATATTGCTCAGGGCGAATTTCTTTACTTGATCGGTCAGTCTGGCTCAGGTAAAAGTAGTTTATTGAAAATTATTTACGGTGATCTTTATATCGCTAATGGCGAAGGCATGGTTGCTGGATTTGATTTGAAGAAGCTTCATGAAAACGATGTTCCCTTCTTGCGCAGAAAACTAGGTATTGTCTTTCAGGATTTTCACTTATTGAACGACCGTACGATTGAGAAGAACTTAGAATTTGCACTTCGTGCTACAGGCTGGAAGGAAAAAGGCTTAATCGAGAACCGCATGCTTGATGTGTTGGAGAAAGTAGGTCTACGTTCGAAATTAAAGAAAATGCCACATGAACTTTCCGGTGGTGAGCAGCAACGTGTAGTTATTGCTAGAGCATTGTTGAATAACCCAGAGATTATTTTGGCCGATGAGCCTACGGGTAACTTAGACCCTGCTACATCGGAAGAGATTGTATTGTTACTTCGCGATATCGCATCTTCAGGAACAGCAGTCTTGATGGCTACGCACGATTATCAAATTATTAAAAATATGCCTGCACGCATTATCCGTACCTCGGATGGTGGTTTGCATGACAATGTCAGCATCTAAAAACTGACATTAATCTGAATAATCCGACATTTTGCAAGTGTAAACATATAAAACACTGACAGGCTGTCGGATTTTTTTTATTGGCAAAAAAATTGATTGAACCAGATTTAAGAATATAATTTAACGGTGATGATGAACGAAAACGAAAATATTCAAGACGAAAACTTAAATTCAGAAGAAACAGATTCGACGACAAACGTTGAGAGCCCTGAAGTTGACGAAGTAGAAAGCCTAAACAACAAATTGGCAGAGTCTAATGACAGATATACACGTTTAGTTGCGGAGTTTGACAACTATAAAAAGCGCACATCCAAAGAGAAGCTTGATTTAATGCAATCGGCAGGAAAAGATGTGTTAGTGAAATTATTACCTGTGTTAGATGACTTCGATCGTGCGATGTCTTTTATGAAAGATATTCCGAATGACGACAGCGTAAAGCAAGGCGTTGACCTAGTAAATACCAAGTTCCGCAAAACGATGGAACAATTAGGTCTAAAAGAAATGGATGTGATCGGGCAGCCATTTGATCCCGAATATCAGGAAGCTATTACTTCTATCCCTGCACCTAGCGACGATTTAAAAAATAAAGTAATCGATGTGATTGAGAAAGGTTATTTCTTAAATGACAGTGTATTACGTTTTGCAAAAGTTGTAGTAGGTCAATAAGAAAAATAAAATGTCAAAGAGAGATTATTACGATGTCCTAGGTGTTTCCCGCACTGCCGAAGTGACGGAGATTAAGAGTGCCTATCGTAAATTAGCTATTAAATATCACCCAGATAAGAATCCGGGCGATAAGGAAGCGGAAGATAAATTTAAGGAAGCTGCTGAAGCTTACGAGATATTAAGCAATTCGGAAAAGCGCGCGCGTTATGATCAGTTTGGTCATGCGGGTAATTCTGCTGCTGGCGGTTATGGTGGCGGCGGCATGAACATGGAAGATATCTTTAGCCAGTTTGGTGATATCTTCGGTGGTGGCAATCCGTTTGAAAGTTTCTTCGGTGGTGGTGGCGGAGGCCGTGGTGGTCGTCGTGTACAACGTGGAAGTAACTTACGTATTAAAGTAAAATTGACCCTAGAGGAGATTGCGAAAGGCGTCGAGAAAAAGGTTAAAGTAAATAAGCAAGTTGTTTGTCATACCTGTAGCGGTACTGGCGCAAAAGATAAAAGCTCTTACCATACCTGTAACACTTGTGGTGGTAGTGGTTCTGTTCGTCGTGTGACGAATACGATCTTAGGTCAGATGCAAACAACAAGCACCTGCCCTACTTGTAATGGTGAAGGCGTTGAGATTACTGCGAAATGTACAACCTGTAAAGGCGAAGGCTTAGAGCGCGGTGAAGAAACGATCTCCATCAACATCCCTGCAGGTGTAAGCGAAGGCATGCAATTGTCGATGAGCGGCAAAGGTAATGCTGCCCCTCGCGGTGGCATCCCTGGTGATTTGATTATCTTGGTTGAAGAACTTCCGCATGAGACCTTGAAGCGCGATGGCATCAATGTAATTTATGATCTATACATCAATTTTGCAGATGCAGCTTTAGGAACAAGCGTGGAAATCCCAACAATCGACGGTAAAGCAAAGATCAAAATCGACCCAGGAACTCAAGGTGGTAAAATCCTTCGCTTAAAAGGGAAAGGATTGCCGGAAGTGAATTCATACCACAAAGGCGACCAATTGGTTTACGTGAATGTATGGACCCCGAAAACTGTTTCCAAAGAGGAAAAAGAATTGTTAGAGAAATTGAAAGGCTCAGCAAACTTTAAACCTCAACCGGGTAAAAGTGAGAAGTCCTTCTTCGAACGTATCAAAGAGTATTTTGAATAATAGATGTTAGATTTTAGATATTAGATATTAAAAAGGCGCCGACTAGGCGCTTTTTTTGTGGATTTTGGGTAGGGTTGTTGGTTGGTGGTATGGGGATTATGTCGAGCGGATTGTCTTGAACCAGGAAAGGAAGGATTCAAGGATTGTCAGGATTGGGGGTGCCTTTTTAGATTGTCTTTGAACCAGGAAAGGAAGGATTTGAGGATTGTCAGGATCGGGTTTGTTTTCAATATAAAGGTTTATTGTCTTGAACCAGGAAAGGAAGGATTTGGGGATTTACAGGATCCTGCTCATCTTTTTCATCCTTCCTTTCTTGGTTCAAAACAACAAATAATCATTATCCGCTAAAGTTCTTAATACTAACTACAAACTACTAACTACTAAAAACATTCATGATACTCG
>NZ_DKLH01000047.1:0-2904 GCF_002455685.1 Sphingobacterium sp. UBA6645 | reverse complement strand
TTTGTAAAAGGTGGAGAGTTTGAAAAAATTCATAGAAATGAAACTCGAACACGAGATAGAGATGAATTAAGTCGTTAGAAGCTCA
The DNA here is from genome assembly GCF_002455685.1 of Sphingobacterium sp. UBA6645. Taxonomy (NCBI): domain Bacteria; kingdom Pseudomonadati; phylum Bacteroidota; class Sphingobacteriia; order Sphingobacteriales; family Sphingobacteriaceae; genus Sphingobacterium; species Sphingobacterium sp. UBA6645. The sequence continues at coordinate 2,819 of NZ_DKLH01000047.1, read as the reverse complement.
TATTTGCGTTTTAAGGCGTTTTAAATCAATACCAGTATATTTATACCTGTTTGGTCTTTTCGTCGGCATAAGCGTTAAAAATGGCAATAGAAAAAGCAGCAAGGGCGAACGTAGTGAGTGCATTTACCCTTGCAGCTTTTTTTGTTGTCATTTAGCTTTTGTAAACCGACAGAAAAGCCAACAGGTATGACTGTTTACTCACTTTTCAGAGGCATGATCAAACGCATTGCGTTTGTCAGGTGTGGGCGGAAGCCCACGGTTTTTAAAAGGGTTCCGAGGCTCAACGTCAATAAAGCAATTGGAATAAAGCAATTATGTTATTGATTTTAAATTTTTTATATCAAAATGGTCTTTTTCTGTTAAATCATAACCAGAATGAAAAAGAAGTTGAGCTTCTTTTGAAATACATGGTATTTTTCGACCTTTGTAATTAGTTTCTGAAAACCAGTCATTTTGGAAAACATAATTACCACCTTCTGGGTTTGCTTGGGTAATTGATCCATCATCATTTAGATTTATAGGATGAATATCTAAATACCCATATTCTTCATGCTTAAGTTCCATACGTGAAGGCATCCAATCAACTTCTATTTTGTATCCGATATCTTCTAATTTTTGTATAACTTTTTGAGTGTGTTGAGCGTCAAAATCTATATCTATATCTCTGTGTTCTCTTTGTTGTTTTCCAGTTAATACATCTACCCCCCAGCCACCATCTAACCAATAAGTTACTTTCATGTGTTCAAATAAATCTAAAATATAAAATAAATCTTTTTCTGTTACATTATTATTTTTCATTTTATCCCTCCTAACTTGGGAATTTGAAACGAGTTGAAAACGAGTTTCTTCTTGTCTTGATACTATATAGAAACAACTACATTTTTATAATAACTAAATAAATGCTGATATAACAGTGTTTTTAGATGTTTTTTGTTAAAAAAAGGTTGAAAACAAAAAAACTCTGGGGGAGATTTTGAAAAAAATCGACCAACTTCTGGGGGGTACTACGACCCCCCTTTTAAGTGCCGAGTGCCAAATTCATTTTTTTTGATGCTTTATCCTTACTTGCTCAAGGGTTTTGCCTTGGCGAGAAGTGAGCGAGAAATTGGCGAGAAATTGGCGAGAAATTGGCACAAAATAAAATATTACATTATTTAAATTGTTATAAATAAAATAATATGTTATTTTATTTATGAGGTGATTATAGTGTCTGAAAAATCTGAAAAAAAAGAAAATATTAATGTTATAGTTCCTGCATCGTTAAAACAGCGTATATCTGAAAAAGCGGAATCTTTAGGGATGTCTCTGTCGTCATATATTCGTTTTGTAGTGATTAAAGATTTAGAAAAATAAAAAAAAGCCCTGCTAGAAAAAGCAAGGGCTCATAAGATTTGATATTCTTTGAATTCGCAATTTAAGTTTATCAAATTTTCCCTTGTTTTCCTAGTATGGTAACTAGGAAGGTGTAATTTTTATGGCAAAAGATAAAGCAAGATATTTTACATTTTTGTTGTATCCAGAAAGTATTCCGAATGATTGGGAAATGAGATTAGAATCGATTGGAGTTCCAATTGCAATTAGCCCATTACATGATAAAGATAAAAGTGATGTAGAAGGACAAGAGTATAAAAAAGCACATTACCATGTGATTTATGTTGCTAAAAATCCTGTAACAGCAGATAGTGTTCGTTTTAAAATTAAAGGTCTTTTAGGTGATAAGAGTGTTGCTTTAGTGAAAATTATTGTTACAAGTATTGAAAATATGTATTTGTATTTAACGCATGAATCTAAGGATGCTTTAGCAAAAAGTAAATATAAGTATAGTCGTAAAGATATTAAGTTAATTAATAATTTTGATATCGATCGTTATATAACGTTAGATGTTGAAGATAAAGATGATATGTTGAATGAAGTGTGTGATTTAATCGATGAACATGATTTAGCAAATATGCGAGAACTAAGAAGGTTTGTGAGAAATCATGGAACTGAATATAATTTACCGAGTATGAAAGTGATTAATTCAGTTTTACGTTCGCATACAGGCTTATTAAGATTATATTTTGATGCTGTCTATCAAGAGCGCCGATATGGTCGTTCTGATTATGACAAAGAAACTGGAGAAATAAAGGGATAGGTGACGAAAATGGAATGGGATAATTCAATTTATCTTGAATACGGTGTTAAGCATACTTTGACGAGGGAGGAGATTGGTGTTCTTCAAAAAGCGTTAAAAGAAGTTGAGGTAGATGAAGAACACCAAGATTCTTTGAATGCGTTACAAGCGATATTTATTCACCATATGGATTAAATAAAAGCCCCCTGACGAAAGTCGAAGGGGGCTTTTATTTTGGTTTGAGGTTTGCATACCTACTAGAATAGTAGGGCAGCAAATCGTCAAACAGGTATCAGCTAATTGCACCATAAGGGTGCGCTGATACTCGGCTCAAAAGAGCCGATAGAGCCGTCTGCAAGACCCCTCGGCGAGCTCACCTTTACGAAGTAAAGTATAGTGGGTTATACTTTACATGGAAGCTGTACCGAAGTTAGGAGTGTTTATATGTCATTTGTAGTGGCGAGAATGCAGAAGATGAAAGCTGGCAATTTAGTCGGCATAGGTAATCATAATCAACGGTTAACTGACAATCATTCAAACAAAGATATTGATACGGAACGCTCGTATTTGAATTATGACTTAGTCAATCGCACAGACAATTACAAAACGGATATTCAGCAATTTATTAACGACAACAAATCGAGTAGTCGTGCTGTCAGAAAAGATGCTGTATTAATAAACGAATGGATCATAACTTCTGACAACC
>NZ_DKLH01000065.1:0-22196 GCF_002455685.1 Sphingobacterium sp. UBA6645 | reverse complement strand
GTCGTGATCTTTATGCTCTACCGAAAACAAAAGAGAAAAGTCAACGACTAGGAAATATAAGTTAACAACAAAGGCCTCGCAATGCGAGGCCTTTGTTGTTTTATGTTCTAATCTCTTTTTAGACCGAACTTCTCAATCTTGCTATACAAGTGACTACGTTGTATATCGAGATCATCTGCTGTCTTGGAGACATTCCAATTGTTCTTCTCCAATTTATATTTAATGAACTCGCATTCCGAGAAATCTTTAAAATCTTGAAAAGAAGTGAATTGCTCGAAATCAAAACCTTCGTTTGCATCAGAAGAGCCATTAGACTTTGGTGCTTGCGACACGCTCTCTGGATTAGCAAACATACGAACGTCATTCTCCGTAATCTTCTTATCACATAGAATAATAAGACGCTCGATCATATTGCGAAGCTCGCGGATGTTACCTGTCCATGGTAAAGCTTGCAGTGCTTTCATCCCATCTGGAGTAATGGTCTTCACTGGCATGCTGTATTCTGCACATATCTCTTCGCAAAATGCTGTTGCTAATGTTGGGATATCATCTTTACGCTCTGTCAATGAAGGTACATGAATTAGGATCACGCTCAAGCGGTGGTACAAGTCCATACGGAAGTTTCCGTCCTCAATTTCTTGAAGTAGATTCTTATTGGTCGCCGCGATGACACGCACATTAACATCTATCTCCTTCTCACCTCCTACGCGTGTGATCTTATTCTCCTGCAATGCGCGCAGTACTTTAGCTTGTGCAGAAAGGCTCATATCGCCGATCTCATCTAAGAATAGAGTTCCGCCGTTCGCTTGCTCGAACTTACCGATACGTTGCTTCACGGCTGAAGTAAATGATCCCTTCTCATGTCCAAACAATTCAGATTCGATCAATTCTGAAGGAATAGCCGCACAGTTAACCTCGATAAGAGGCGACGCCGCACGCATAGACTTCTCATGCAACCAACGAGCCACAAGTTCCTTACCAGCACCATTGGCACCCGTAATCAAAACTCTTGCTTCCGTAGGAGCTACTTTATCAATCGTGTCTTTAATCAAGCTAATGCCTGAAGAACTACCTAGAATTTCTTTTGTTTTGGAGAACTTACGCTTCAAAACTTTGGTTTCCTTTACTAGGGAACCCTTTTCTAGCGCATTTCGAACGGTTATTAAGAGACGATTAAGGTCTAAGGGCTTTTCAAGGAAGTCAAAGGCACCTTTACGCGCTGCCTCAACAGCAGTTTCGATTGTACCATGACCGGAAACCATAATAAACGGAACGTCGGAGAATTCCTTCGCGGTGCTCAACACCTCCATACCGTCCATCTTGTTCATCTTGATATCACAAAGAACAAGGTCAATTTTTTCCTTTTTTAATATTTTGAGTCCATCTTCTCCGTTGTCGACATCCAACACTTTATAATCTTCGTATTCTAAGATATCACGTAAGGAACTACGTATCGGACGTTCATCATCGATGATTAAAACTGTGGTCATATTATCTCTTTCAAGTTTATCGGTAAAAATTAAACATTAATTAAAATAGAAGCAAACTTTATAAGCCGGGTTCTGTATCCATTGCTGGATTTCTATCATTTATCTAGGCTTGCATTCACACACAAGCTCAATCAACCTACCCATTACGAGTACCCGAAGGTAGAAAACGAGCAGCCTTCTAATCTCGCAACCTATTTGGTCTTTCAACACACGAGGTTTACCGTAGTGCATGTCGCCATACAATACCGTGAGCTCTTACCTCACGTTTTCACCCTTACCCCTTGCGAGGCGGTATATTTTCTGTGGCACTTGCTGTCTATTGTGAAATAGCCTTCCCGTTAGGAAGCGTGTTGCTCTTTGTTGCCCGGACTTTCCTCTGTCCTGCTTTTATACAGAACAGCGATAGAACCAGTTTGCTTCAATATGCAAAAGTAGGAAAAATATGCATACAAAGGTTTATTTAGATTTTCGAGACAATAAAGCTCAATAAGAAAAATAGTTGAAAAATATTTTCATTATCTGTAGCGGTAGGATTACAAATATCGTATTACTACAAAACATTAGTCGACGATTGTTTTATTTAATTATTAGTACTTTAACTTATCGTTATCATTTTATGAAAAAACTATTATCATTCACAAGCGGATTAACCATTGCAACTTTAGCAGCGGTGGTATTCATGTCGTCATGCAAGGACGATAAAAAGAAAAACCCTACTCCACAGCCTAAATACCCAATGGAGGCAAACATCAGTTACAGGGTTGTGTCAGTTACTGGCAATGATGCAAAGTTGACTAGTGTGCATTATTTAGGAGAGAAAGCCGAGTTGGAACAGAAAGAGTATAAAATTGCCACAGAAATCAAAGCAAAAAGAAAGATTACTAAAAAAGGAGAAAAAATTCACATCCGTGCTAAAGTAGACAAACCAGCAACGGTAAAATTGGAAATCAAAGTGAACAGCAATGCTGCCATCACAAAAGACTTCGTAATCAAGGATGCTGCGAAAGACGAAGCTAAACTAGAATATACATTTAATTAATAAACGTTATTTGAGCAAACCTTAAAACAACTTTTGACCCTGAGAATAGCTGTACGAATGTGCAGCTATTTTTTTATGCTGTAATTGGAGATTACAAGTCCTGCGCAATTGCATAGCCAGCGGCCCATGCCCATTGAAAGTTATAGCCACCTAACCAGCCCGTAATATCTACCGCCTCTCCTCCGAAATATAAGCCAGATACCTTCTTAGATTCAAGCGTCTTCGTATGGAGCTCTTCCGTAGAAACACCACCGCGCATTACCTCCGCTTTGTCGTAACCCTTGTCGCCGGCAGGTTTTACTTTAAACTTATGGATGGTATCTACGATCAGCTTAGCGTCCGCTTTCCCTAAGGAAGCTATCTTCACACCGATTGGCAGGTATTTTCCTAAAGCCTCTACCATTTTCTTGCTAAAATAATCGTTAAGCAATTGGCCTACCGTTCGCTTTCCACCAAAGTTGCGCTCCTCCTTAATCAATGCCTCAAGGCTAAACTTGGGCAATAGATCAACAGTAAATTGGTCGCCAGGCTTCCAATAAGAAGAAATCTGAAGTATCGCCGGACCACTCAATCCCCAATGAGTAAATAGAATATTTTCCTCAAAGCTGATTAAGTCGTTGTAAACTTTCGCAAAAACTGAATTACCAGCCAAAGAAGCATACCATTCCGCATCTTTTCCTGTAATGGTCAAAGGCACTAAAGCAGGAGCAGTTGCCACAACCCGCATTCCAAATTGCTTAGCAACACGAAGCGCGAAGTCTGATGCCCCCAATTTAGCGACCGGAAGACCTCCGGAAGCCATTACTAATTTTTTAGCGCGTAAAGTTTGGCTCTTCCCCTCTTTTACGATCTGCAATTCGAAGCCTGTATCGATCCTATCAACCTGCTTCACCTCTGTATTCAACCAGATATCCTGCCCCGTATCATACATTAGCTTCGTGAAAGTAGCTACAATATCTTTGGCCTTGTTGGATACTGGAAAAAGCTGACCCAAGGTCTTCTCCTGCCCTTTGATATCACCAAATTGCTCGAAGAAATTAACTGTATCATCAACGGTCCATTGAGAGAACACCGCATTCAAGAACTTCGGATTCTCCGAAACGAAATTATCTACGGATGTATAGAGATTGGTATAATTACAGCGACCGCCACCCGATATCAAAATCTTTGCTCCCGGCTTATCATTGCGCTCAATCAGCAGCGTCTTTTTACCCAAAAGACCTGCTTGCGCTGCACACATAAGTCCGCACGCTCCTGCTCCGATAATGATGGCGTCGTAAGAATTCATTAGGATATTAATTCGCCTTCTAAGGAAACGACACGTTGTTCTTTCCAAGACTGCTCCGCAAGCTCTAAAATACGGATCACATCTCTTGCTTGTTCGGGTGTAATGAACAAAGCTTCCTCCCCACGAATTGCAGCAACGATATTTTTATAAAAATCTTCACCTGATCCTATTTCACTGACGATACGCTCATTCACATCCTTGCCATCTTCTAAAATCGCAAGCGTGCCTTGGATTTCCTCAGGCTCCTTCCCCCAATCCGCATGCTGATGTGGCATAACACCCTCACGCAATAAAGCCTCCTGCGGATCGACACCCCACTTCACGAAACAACCGTTGGTGCCATAAACCGCGATACGCGCTGTTGGAAGTTTAGCAAGCATTTGTCCCTTCAGAGAAACCTTCGTTTCACGAAAAGATAAAATAAACTCGAAATCATCGATAGCTTTTGCGCCATCGCGTTGCACACGAAGGTCCGCATAGATCGATAAAGGTTTGCCAAATAATTGTAGCGCCTGATCAATCAGATGCGCTCCTAAATCATAGTGGATACCCGACCCCGGAAGGTTCTCTTCTCGCCAAGCTCCAGGACGTAAGAAATTACGAAAGCGGTCGAAACGCGCTTCGTAATTCACGACACGGCCCAGTCTTCCTGAAGCCAACACCTTTTTAACAGTCTTAAAATCCGAATGATAACGAGCGTTATGATGAACAGACAAAAGCAGACCTTTGTTCTTCGCAAGCGCGATCAACTCATCTGCTTCAACCGAATAATTTGTAAAAGGTTTCTCAACCACCACATGCTTTCCAGCCTCCAAAGCCTGCTTGGCAAGGCTAAAATGCACATCATTAGATGTTGCTACCACGACGATATCAACCGCCGGATCATTGATAATATCATCAGCAGACTGCACAGCAAGTGCCTCAGGATATCGCTCCGCAAGCATTTGCTGCTGCTCAGGCTTCCGTGCCGTCACCTTATATAAATTCAAATCCGCGTTCCCTTCAATAAAAGGCGCATGAAATACATGTCCCCCGATGGAGAACCCAATTAATCCAACGTTTAGTTTAGTCATGATTACATTCTTTCAGGAACCTGAATTCCTAATAGTTTCATAGATCCCGAGATTACCTTCGCCGCAGCTGCCGATAGGTGTAAGCGGAACTGCTTCACATCTTCCTGCTCTGCCTTTAAGATATTCTCTTCGTGATAGAATTTGTTGTATAATTTCGCTAGCTCGTACGCGTAATTCGCAATCTGCGCAGGACTGAATTCCTTTGCTGCCAATGCAATTACCTCCGGATAGCCGGCAATCGCCTGTATCAAATCGCGCTCAAAAGCGGATATCGAAGCAGGAACCACTTTCGCGGCATCAGCTTGATATGCTGCCTTGCGCAACACCGACTTGATACGTGCATGCGTGTATTGTATAAAAGGACCAGTATGCCCTTGGAAATCTACAGACTCATTTGGGTTGAACAACAGACGCTTTTTAGGGTCTACTTTCAACAAGAAATATTTCAATGCGCCCATACCAAGCGTGTTGTAAAGTGCAGCCTTCTCATCCTCTTCCAATCCTTCGGTCTTGCCTAACTCCTCCGTACGCTGTTGGGCTGTATCTAGCATTTCTTGCATCAAATCGTCCGCATCAACTACAGTCCCTTCTCTTGATTTCATTTTACCGTGCGGAAGATCGACCATACCATAAGAAAGATGGAATAATCCCTGCGCCCAATCTTTACCCAGCTTTTTCAAGATCGCAAATAAAACCTTGAAATGATAGTCTTGCTCATTCCCAACGACATAAATTGACTCGTCCATATTGAACTCATCATACTTTAATTGAGCCGTCCCCAAATCTTGCGTAATGTATACCGAAGTACCGTCTCCACGCAACACCAGTTTCTGATCCAAGCCCTCATCTGTCAAGTCGATCCAAATTGAGTTGTCTTCCTTCTTAAAGAAAATACCCTTATCAAGCCCTTCCTGAATAATATCTTTTCCTAATAAATAGGTATCTGATTCGTAGTAGAATTTATCGAAATCAACGCCCAGCTGCTTGTAGGTTTTGTCAAAACCTGTATAAACCCAGCTGTTCATGGTCTTCCATAAAGAAATCACTTCCTCGTCGCCCGCTTCCCACTGCTGCAACATCGCCTGCGCTTCTTTGATCAACGGCGCATTTTTCTTCGCGTCATCTTCAGATTGACCTGCAGCCTTCAGCTCATCAATTTCTTTCTTGTATTCCTTATCGAAGATTACATAGTATTTACCAACTAAGTGGTCACCCTTCATCCCTGTGGACTCTGGAGTTTGTCCTTCGCCAAACTTTTGCCATGCCAACATCGATTTACAGATGTGTATACCACGATCGTTTACCAAATTTGCTTTGATCACATCATAGCCCGCAGCGCCAAGAATCTCGGCAACAGAAAATCCTAATAAGTTATTGCGGATATGTCCTAAGTGTAGTGGCTTATTTGTATTTGGCGATGAATATTCGACCATTACCTTTTTGCCATTCTTAGGCAATACGGCAAAGTTATCCGACAAAATCGTATCGTTCAGCAAGTTCACCCAATAAGCATCGGAAAAACTTAAATTCAAGAAGCCTTTGATGACGTTGAAAGCTGTAATATCTGAGATCTGTCGCTGTAAATACTCACCAATTTCAGTACCTGTTACCTCAGGTGATTTCTTCGAAAAACGAGTAACCGGGAATACAACGATTGTAATCTGTCCTTCGAACTCTTTCCTCGTCTCTTGCAAGCTAATCTGCTGAGCAGGAATTTCGGAACCATAAAGTGCACTTACTGCTTCAACTGTCTTCTCAATAAGCAGTTCTTGAATTGAATTTGCCATGTAAATATTTCGTAATATTCTTAACGTTCTGATAATGAATTCAAAAAATAACTGCAATAATATTTATGTATTCATTATGAAAGTATATCTTTGCCAAAAATAAGAAAATAATGCAGAGCTATCAGGAATTTCTTGACTTAAGTGTTGGTTTTCCGCAAGACGGATTCGATATTATCGATGACGAATTGTACTTCCACGATTTGAATTTGATGGAAATGATAGAAACGTACGGTACGCCGCTACGTTTTACTTATCTCCCGATTATTAGTAAAAAGATACAACAGGCCAAGATATTGTTTCAAACAGCGATGTTGAAATACAACTATCGCGGTACCTATAAGTATTGTTATTGCACCAAGTCATCCCACTTCAAACATATTGTTGAAGAAGCCCTAAAAAACGATATTCACTTAGAAACATCGTCGGCCTTCGATATGCCTATGATTGATGCTTTGGAGCGACAAGGTAAAGTAACCAAGGACATTACAGTAATCTGTAACGGCTTTAAAACCTTCCAATACAAGCAATATATCGTCGATATGTTACATGATGGATTCCACAATATTATCCCTGTTTTGGATAATAAAGAAGAGTTCAATATGTATGATGACGAGATTGAATTATCCGAACCTTGTAACTTGGGAATTCGTATCGCTGCAGAGGAACAACCAGACTCGCAATTCTATACATCCCGTTTGGGAATCCGTATGGAAGACGTCATTGATTTCTACAACAGCAAGATCTCTGAAAACCCGAATTTTAGAGTGAAATTACTTCACTTCTTTATCAATTCAGGTATCTCGGACACGCCATATTACTGGAATGAGCTTGAAAAGTATGTTACATTGTACTGTAAATTCAAAAAAATCAATCCAGAATTAGATACGCTAGATATTGGTGGCGGTATGCCGTTCAAAGACTCGCTAGTACACGACTTCGACTATGAGTACATGGTGAATGAAATCGTGAACCGTATCAAGCAAATCTGTGCACACCACGAAGTCGTAGAACCAGATATTATTACCGAATTCGGTAAATATACAGTAGCTGAAGCTTCTGGAATCCTGTATAAAGTTCTAGGCCGTAAACAACAGAACGACCGTGAAAAATGGTTAATGTTAGACGGTTCTTTCATCACGAACTTACCTGACGTTTGGGCCTTGAATCAAAAGTATATCTTATTGCCAATCAATAACTGGGATTCGGAATACGAGCGTGTGAACCTTGGTGGAATTACCTGCGATGGTCAAGACTATTATAACCAAGAGGCTCATATGAACTCGGTATTTATGCCGAAAACAAGAAAAGTGCAATACTTAGGGTTCTTCCATACCGGAGCTTACCAAGAAGTATTGAGCGGATATGGCGGTATTCACCACTGTCTGCTTCCTTCACCTAAACATGTTTTAGTGCGCAGAAATCGCGACGAAACATTCAACTACGAGGTATTCGGCGAAGAACAGAACTCAAAACAAGTAATGAAACTATTGGGATATCAATAAGTTAGATATAAGACATTAGATTTTAGATATAAGACCTGCATAAACGCAGGTCTTTTGTTTTGAACCAGGAAAGGAAGGATAAAAGGAAAAACAGGATCCTGCTCATCTTTTCATCCTTCCTTTCCTGGTTCAGACAAGATGTTAGATATCAGACATTAGATTTTAGACACGATCCTGCCAATCCTTTTACCCTCTCTTTCTTGGGGCAAAGATAAACAGTCTCATATCTAATGTCTCACATCTTATATCTAACTACTACTACTCAAACCCTATTCAAACCCAATGTAAACCCAATACAAACCCCAATCATAACCCTTTCGAAAGGGCTATGATTGGGGTTTGATTGAATTAATAAAAGCTTGTAAATAGTACTATACTTGAATAATGTGGGATACGTCTGATTTTATATCGTTAGGGAGCATATTAAATATCTCCATCTTAACCTGCACTTCCCTTACTTCCTTATCCGTTACCGAAGGAAAAACCAAAATATTTATCAAGCTTCCGCCCAACCATCGACCTTCCCTATCCAGATAAGTTCGATACTTCCCATCCAATCTTTTGAAACATTCCAGGATGACGGATGACTCATCATTATTAATTAAACTCATGAGATTTATTGCTGTTTGTTTACGCAAAGATAGACAGTGTATATTAACGGGATATTAAATATGGAAAGAGCTATTTTCTTTATAATTACAAATATAGACTTCGCTCAGTAGCGGATATTTTCAGGTGAAAGTAAAATGTTAATGATTATTTCCAATAACCTAAAAAAGAAGCCTACAATGTTCTATCTTGCGCCGCACTAATATGAAAAAGATTCTTAAATACATGCTTTACATACTCTTAACCATTATCATCATGGTTGTTATACTGATCTTCTTATTGGGTAGATCTGACAATATCGGCGCATTAGCGTCGGGCGAACGCCTGCATCGCATGGAATCGCTAAAGACTTTTAAAGAAGGAGTTTTTGATAACATTGAGGTTACGCCGGCAATCAAAGAAGGTGTATCGCAAGTGACCATGCTGCGCAAATTCTTCTTTGGCAAGGATAAGCGGAATGTACCGTCTACAGCCCTGCCGGTTATCCAAACCGACCTAAAAAACATACCGCTCGATCAGGACGTGTATGTCTGGTTTGGCCACTCCTCCTACTTTCTGCAGATTGATGGGAAGCGTATCCTCGTCGATCCTGTTTTTAGCAAGCATGCATCGCCGGTACCATTTGGAGTCAAAGCATTCGATATGACATACACCTATACGATCGAGGATATGCCGGATGTTGACGTGCTGGTCATCACCCATGATCACTTTGACCACTTAGATTACGCTACGCTGAAGAAATATCAGGGCAAAGCCAAGCAGATCATTACAAGTATCGGCGTTGGAGCGCACCTCGAAAAATGGGGCTATCCTACTGAAAAAATACACGAGCTTTACTGGGGCGAATCCGAAACAATTGACTCGCTTACTTTCACCGCCAACGTTGCCAGACACTTCTCGGGCAGATGGTTCAAGCGCAATACAAGTCTGTGGTCGTCCTTCGTGTTGAATACTTCGAAATACAATATCTTTATCGGTGGAGATAGCGGCTATGGGAAACACTTTAAAGAAATAGGTGAACAGTACGGTCCTTTTGATTTTACGATTATTGAAAACGGGCAATACAATGATATGTGGCATTATATCCACCTAATGCCTGAGGAAGCGGTTACCGCAGCGAAGGAACTGCAAACAAAAACTTTAATTCCTGTTCATAACTCTAAATTCCCTTTGGCTAATCATGCTTGGGATGAACCCATGATCAGGATATCTGCAGAAGCGAAGAAACAAAATCAAGAATTGATAACCCCACAGATGGGGCAAGTTATTTTCCTCGATAAGCCCAACCAAACCCATCCTTGGTGGGAAGAAGTAAAATAGCGAATAAACCATAAAGAGCAGCCGGCAAGGGCTGCTCTTTATAGTATATTCGCTATTCTAATCAAGTGCTCTTCCTAATCACAATTAGATTTGGATAGACACTGATAAACTCGTCTTCTATTTTTTCTCCAATAGCATTCCGTGATCAAACTTCAGCTTACTGGTATCCAAAAAACGGAAACCGCCGTCGCGCTCTTCCACCTCGCCATATCCTTCTATTAATCCTTCGTTAGTCACATTAAAGATCATGTCGCGCACGGAGTTTACCCCCTCAGACATAAAGTAGTACTCGCCAATCAGTTGACCACCCTTCACATGCCCTTTGAAATCGCCTACGTTACGATCTTTTTCACCCAATGCGTAAAGCAATTGACCAAATACAGAGTCCTGCTTTGCATTTAGATCCAAACGAATCGTATCACCATTACCGACATATTCATAGGTCCCTGGAAGCGAATTTTTATCCACCTCTTCCACGGTCGTTGTATTATGAGTTTGTGTCGGATTTCCTGAATTACAAGCTTGTGCGGCTAACAACAACAAAGACATCGAAAGACAAGCCTTGAATTTTCTCTTCATAAGATTTTTTTTAATATTAATAACGGTAATAGTGTACGTAATGTTACCGTCAAAACTAATCAATTAAAATGTTTGTAAGCCATTAGCTATGTTAATTTGTTGTAACTTTATGCTATGAACATGCTAAAAATAACATTTAATACTCCCCACGATACAGCCCCGTTTTCTTCCATTAATCAAGCAGATTTTATACCTGCTTTCGATGAGGCCATTGCCGAAACGAGGGAAGAGATCGATCGACTGGTAGCAAATCCTGACACGGCAACTTTCGAAAACACGATCGCCGCATTAGCATTCTCAGGTATGCGCCTGGACCGTATTTCCAATATATTTTTCAACTTACACTCCGCAGAAACAAACGAGGAGCTTGATAAGATTGCGCAGGAAGTAGCTCCGAAGCTTTCTAAGCTGAGCAATGATATAACCTTAAACTTTGATCTGTTTGAAAGAATTAAGGCTATTTACGAGCACAAGGACAGCTTAAACCTAAACACAGAGCAGTTGATGCTGCTGGAGAAGAACTATAAAGATTTTGTTCGCAATGGAGCGTTGTTAGCTGAGGATAAGAAACAGCAATTGCGCGATATTGATGCCGAGCTATCTGTATTGAAGTTGAAATTCGGTGAACATGTATTAGCCGACACGAATGCTTATCAGATGCATTTGCTCGATCCTGCGGAACTTGCCGGCCTGCCGGAAGGTGCAGTTGAGGCAGCACAGGAATTGGCGAAGGAGCAAGGAAAAGAAGGCTGGATCATTACCTTGGATTACCCAAGCTACATCCCCTTCATGACCTATGCTGAAAATAGAGCAAGACGCGAAGAACTGGCTATTGCAGCCGGCAAAAAGGCATTCCAAGACAACGAGAACAACAACGAAGCGATTGTCTTGAGAATTGTTAACCTAAGACATCAGCGAGCGAACCTATTGGGCTACCCGAGCCACGCGCACTTTGTATTGGAAGAACGCATGGCGAAGGATCCTGAAACGGTCAAAGCATTTCTAAATGATCTTCTAGCGAAAGGAAAACCTGCCGCAGAGAAAGAGTTTGCAGAGCTCGCTGTTTTCGCCAAGGAGATTGATGGATTGGAACAATTGCAGAAATGGGACGGCGCCTATTATAGCGAGAAGTTGAAACAGCTGAAGTTCAACTTAGATGATGAAAAACTGAAACCTTACTTCAAGTTGGAAAATGTAATGCAGGGTGCTTTTGATATCGCAAACAAGCTCTATGGCATTCATTTCAAAGAAGTTGGCACCATAGATAAGTACCATCCTGATGTACAAACTTTTGAGGTCCGAGATAACCATGGCGGGTTAGTCGCTATATTTTATGCCGATTTCTTCCCTAGAAAGGGAAAACGCAATGGGGCATGGATGACATCTTTCAAGCCTCAATATATCAAGGACGGCGAAAACGAAAGACCTCATGTTTCTATCGTTTGTAACTTCACCAAACCTACTGCCACAAAACCATCGTTGTTGACATTCAACGAGGTGACAACCCTATTTCACGAGTTTGGACACGCCCTGCACGGGATGCTTGCAAACACCACTTATCCTACCCTTTCGGGAACCTCGGTTTATTGGGATTTTGTAGAGCTACCAAGCCAAGTGATGGAAAACTGGTGTTACGAAGAGGAAGCATTAGCGCTCTTTGCAAAACATTATGAGAGTGGCGCATCCCTCCCGATGGAATACGTTGAAAAGATTAAAGAGAGCGCAGCATTCTTGGAAGGCTTAGCGACTGTACGACAATTAAGCTTCGGATTACTGGATATGGCTTGGCATGGACAGGATCCTAGCAGCATACAGAGGGTTAAAGATTTTGAGCTTGCTGCCTTTGCGGATACAACAATCTATCCGGATGTCGCAGACAATGCCATGAGCCCGTCCTTCTCGCATATCTTTAACGGCGGATACTCATCCGGATATTACAGCTATAAATGGGCAGAAGTGCTAGACGCCGATGCATTCGAGTATTTCAAAGAGGAAGGAATCTTCAACACGGAAGTGGCTAAGAAATTTAAAGATAATATTTTATCTAAAGGCGGAACTGTTCATCCGATGGAATTGTATAAAGCATTCCGTGGCAAAGAGCCATCGGTAGACCCGTTGCTGAAACGCGCTGGATTGATCGCTTAATATGGCTATTGTTCGAATAAAAAATATGGTTTGTCCGCGCTGCGAGATGGCGGTAGAACAAATATTGCAAAGGCTAGACCTGCCCTTTCAGGAGGTTCGTATCGGCGAAGTGCAAACCTCGCGCGATTATGAGGAAGCAGAACTCGTTCAGCTTGACCAAGAACTACAAGCTATCGGTTTTGAGATTCTGAAAGACAGAAAAGAACAGCTTGTTGAAGATATAAAAATAGCCTTATTAGGCTTGGTAAACAGTGAGGACACGAATGTCCTAAAGACCTCACAATTCTTGATGGATCGTTTCAATATGGACTATGCTTACTTGAGCAATACGTTTTCTGAAATACAGGGTGAGAGTATCGAAAAGTATCTTATACATCTTAGAGTTGAAAAGGTGAAAGAGCTTCTGCATTACGACATGCCCTTATCGGAGATCGCTTTCAAACTGCAATACAGTAGCGTAGCACATTTAAGCACGCAATTCAAAAAGATTACCGGCAAAACGCCTTCAGAATTTAAGAAGTTATTAGAGGAAAGGCATAGAAGTTAAACAAGCCCTGATATATAATTCTTCCAAACTTCCATTAAAATACCAAAAGGGATAATAATTCTCGATGGCCCTTGAGAACAGACATTTCTAGAGAATAAGTTCCAAAAGCGAAAGGCAGAATTGAAATCAATTCTGCCTTTCTTATGTCTAATGTCTGATATCTAAAATCCAGACCTATTTCAAGTTATCACGATAAACTTTCGCTTTCTTAACTTCTGTTTGGATATCCTTACGCGAAGCGTCATAACTTAATACTTTTTCGTAATCTGTTACCGCTTTGTTGTAAGCTTCAGTAGCAGTTGTTTTGTTGTAGTTTGACGATGATTTAGTACCAGTTAAGATTCCTAAGTCACGGTAAGCGATTGCACGGTTTTGATATAATTTCGCATCATTCGCATTGATAGCGATTGCTTTTGTATAGTCAGCAATTGCAGATTTCAATAATGCTTCGCGCTCAGATTCTTTCAATTTCAATTCGCGGTTTACAGCGATATTGTTGTTTGCTTTTGCTTTGTAATAATAAGCATGTACATTTT
Organism: Sphingobacterium sp. UBA6645; assembly: GCF_002455685.1. Taxonomy (NCBI): domain Bacteria; kingdom Pseudomonadati; phylum Bacteroidota; class Sphingobacteriia; order Sphingobacteriales; family Sphingobacteriaceae; genus Sphingobacterium; species Sphingobacterium sp. UBA6645. The sequence continues at coordinate 8,281 of NZ_DKLH01000065.1, read as the reverse complement.
TAGCATCTAAGCCGATAACTTTATTGAAAGAACCGATAGATTTCTTGTAATCACCATTTTGGAACTGCGAATAGCCCAATAAATACACTACGTCAGGATCTGTTCCGGAAGTTGGAAGTGCTTTCTCAAATTGCGCTGCAGCAGTTTTAAAATCTCCATCCAATAGTGCTTTCTCTCCCGCACGAACATTTGGGTCACTATGTTGCTTCTCTTGTGCTTGTACAGCTACTGTACTAAGTGCTAATGCTACTGCGGCTAATCCAATTTTTAAAGACTTCATCTGTGTATTGATTTTATTAATATTCATTTCTAATTGTTTTTCGTTGAGTGTTAGAACAGTCTACTACTGCATAGAGTAAAAATCTGTTAAATAGTTTAAGGCTACAATCAATAGTTATAAACATTTCCACATTTTACCATAATTGACTTACCTTTGCGCTAAATAACGCGCTGTCAATGAACGGCCATAACTGACGATTTAACAGTAATTACCCTTCATTAGCATAAATAATACCAAAAATTTAGCCTTGGCACTGCTGTTGCATTATAGTGATATAACTATAATAGGATATTTATCGCCGAACCGTCTGACAAGATGTCGGCAAAACGATATATGAAAATATGAGTAAATTCAACGCATTCAACTTTGACCAAACATTACCCATCATTAACGAGGAAACGGAATTCTTCCCCCTGTTGACTCAACAGGATGAGGAAGAAATGCGCAATGCCGAAATACCAGAGGTACTGCCTATTCTCCCCCTCCGCAATACCGTATTGTTTCCTGGTGTAGTGATTCCAATCACGGTGGGTAGGGATAAATCCATCAAGTTGATCAAAGATGCCTATAAAGGAGATCGCGCCATTGGTGTGGTATCTCAAAAAGATATGATCGTTGAAGATCCGACCTTCGAACAATTGCACAAAGTCGGAACTGTCGCACATATCATCAAAATCCTTCAGATGCCTGATGGTAATACCACGGTTATTATACAAGGTAAACAACGCTTCCGTCTACTGGAACTCGTGCAAACTGAACCGTATATGACGGCCAAGGTGGAGAAGTTTCCTGAAGATAAGCCAAAGACCAGTTCAAAACAATTTAAAGCGCTTATTGCTTCGGTAAAAGAACTCGCATTACAGATCATCCAATTATCACCCAACCTTCCGAGCGAAGCTGGAATTGCGATCAAGAATATCGAGAGCCCGACTTTCTTAGTGAATTTTATTGCTTCTAATCTTTCTTTAGAGTTGGAGGACAAACAAGACTTACTAGAAAACAAAGATTTCGTCAAACGTGCGAAACAACTCTTAGAGCACTTAACTACCGAAATTCAAATGCTGGAATTGAAGAATCAAATCCAGAACAAGGTTCGTGTAGATCTAGATAAACAGCAACGCGATTATTTCTTAAGCCAGCAGTTAAAGACTATTCAAGAGGAATTAGGCGGTAGCACCCCTGACTTAGAACTGGAAGAACTGAAGAAAAGAGGAAAAAACAAGAAGTGGCCAGAGGATGTTTCAAAGCATTTTGCAAAGGAACTGGAGAAGCTTGCGCGTATTAATCCTGCAGCGGCAGATTATTCGGTGCAGTTGAACTATCTGGAATTATTGCTTGATCTTCCATGGGCAGAATACACAAAAGATAACTTTGACCTAAAACGTGCCGAAAGGATATTAGACAAAGATCACTATGGTTTAGAAAAGGTAAAACAGCGTATCATAGAATACTTAGCGGTTCTTAAGCTAAAGAATGATATGAAAGCACCTATTCTATGCCTTGTCGGTCCTCCGGGGGTTGGTAAAACATCCCTAGGAAAGTCTATCGCAAGAGCCTTAGGACGAAAATACACACGTATGGCATTAGGTGGCGTAAGAGATGAAGCAGAGATTCGTGGTCACCGTAAGACATATATTGGCGCTATGCCGGGCCGCATTATACAGTCGTTAAAAAAGGCTGGCGCATCGAATCCGGTATTTGTACTAGACGAAATCGATAAAATTGGCTCTGACTTCAAAGGTGATCCTTCTTCAGCTTTATTGGAAGTTTTAGATCCAGAACAAAACACCAACTTCTATGACCACTATGTGGAAATGGAATACGATTTATCCAAGGTGATGTTTATCGCTACGGCAAACTCGCTGAACGGAATACAGCCGGCATTGTTAGACCGTATGGAGATTATCGAAGTAAATGGTTATACGATTGAGGAAAAGATTGAAATTGCTAAGAAGCACTTGTTGCCAAAGCAACGTGAAATGCATGGTATACAGGCTAAAGATATCAGCTTAAAGCCAAAGATGATTGAAAAAATCATCGAAGAATATACGAGAGAATCCGGCGTTCGCGGCTTAGAGAAGAAGATTGGGTCGGTAGTTCGTGGGGTTGCGACGCGCATTGTGATGGAAAAAGAATACAATCCGGCGCTTACGGCTTCGGATATCGAAGAGATCTTAGGCGCTCCTATCTTTGATAAGGACCTATACGAGAACAACGATATCGCGGGTGTTGTGACTGGTTTAGCATGGACTTCGGTAGGTGGGGATATCCTTTTCATCGAGTCGAGCTTAAGCCCTGGAAAAGGAAAGCTAAGCCTGACAGGTAACTTAGGTGATGTAATGAAAGAGTCCGCAGCAATTGCAATGGCGTATTTACGCTCGCATGCAGAGGAATTCGGAATTGACTATGCGGTATTCGACCAATGGGATGTCAATATCCACGTTCCGGCAGGTGCGACTCCAAAAGATGGCCCATCTGCAGGTATTACCATGCTGACAGCATTAGCATCCCTGTTTACCCAACGTAAGGTAAAAGAGAAGCTAGCGATGACTGGCGAGATTACTCTACGTGGAAAAGTACTTCCGGTAGGTGGAATCAAAGAAAAGATCCTGGCAGCAAAACGAGCGAACATTAAGGAAATCATCCTATGCAAAAGCAATCAGAAGGACATCCAGGAGATTAAAGAGGACTACGTAAAGGACTTGAAATTCCATTATGTGACTGACATGAAGGAAGTGGTTAAACTGGCCTTATTAGACAGCAAAGTTAAAAACGCTAAGAAGCTATTGCGCGAAGACGCAAAATAGTCTTGTCAGTTTAAAATAAAAAGGAAAAGCCATTCGATTAATCGGATGGCTTTTCCTTTTTATACTGGATAACAAGGTGTATTTTTGCACTGATGAGAGCAGCAACTGTTACAAAGCAAATAGTTCGAAAAATAGTTACATCCCCTTTATTAATTTACGTCATCCGGTGTCTACTTGGATTCTCCATTGGGTATTTACTGTATCACCGCTATCGTGAGTTTGAGATCTTTTGGGCTTTGCTCTCGATTATTTTGGTGATCTCACCAGAAGAAAAAGACTCCAAAAGACTTTCCATAGAACGCTTCAAATCCAACTTCATAGGCTCCAGTGTAGCGATGATTTGCGTTTGGGTACTTCCGGAATCCGTCTATTCTATCGTCGCGGGAATCGTACTAACGATTATCTGCTGTCGTGTCTTCAATATCATGAACATGGCACGCGTTGCAATTGTCGCTTTGCTCATTATCATGATCGAACCGCATCATACACAAATCGCCTATACCCCTATCTACCGCGCTGTTTCAACCGGCGTCGGATGTATCATCGGTCTGGCAATCGTTATTATCACCTCAGGCATAAAGCATTACCTCATGGAGAAGTACTTCGACGATTCAACTGCTCCTAATTCGGGAAATTAGCGTATTTTTGCAGTAATGATTGAACTTTATACCGACGGTGCTTCAAGTGGAAATCCAGGCCCTGGTGGCTATGGAACCATTTTACGAACTATCTATACAGGGTCAAATCCTGAATATCAAGGCAAGCTTATAGAAAAAGAATTCTCTGGAGGCTTTCGCAAGACGACGAACAACCGTATGGAACTACTCGCTGTAATCATCGGTTTAGAAGCTTTGAAAAGCATCAATCAACAGGTCACTATCTTTTCTGATTCCAAATACGTCATCGATGCGATCGACAAGAAATGGGTGTATGGCTGGATTCAAAAAGGATTTCAAGGCAAAAAGAATAAGGACCTATGGATGCGATTAATGTCCTTATACAAACTACATAAAGTAAAGTTGGTGTGGGTGAAAGGCCATGCGGGGCACCCTTTGAATGAGCGATGCGATCAACTGGCTGTAAAAGCTTCCAAAGACAAAGCCAATTGGAAGATAGACTCGGTATTTGAAGTCGAGATGCAAAAAGGAATGGACATCTAAACCTTAGCTGTCTAACAAATTCTGGAAAGCCTTTGCTAGATAATCGATGATGTCCGAGGCAATTAGACTCGCTTCCCCTGTATCTTTTACGGCGAGATCTCCAGCAAGACCATGCAAATAAATCCCTAGTACTGCGGCATTCTTTGCCGATAGTCCCTGTGCGCGTAAGCTGGTCAAGATTCCTGTTAAGACGTCGCCACTCCCGCCTGTCGCCATCCCCGGGTTCCCCGTGGAATTGAAATACAAGTTTCCATCCGGACATACCAATACCGAATTCGCACCTTTAATAATCAGATAAACCTGATGCTCGGCAGCAAAAAACTTCGCCTTCGAAAGCTTTTCATAATCATTATCCCAAGCCCCAATCAATCGACTCAATTCTTTCGGATGAGGAGATAAAATAGTCTCCGCAGGCAATGCTTGCAAAAGGCTTTGCTGCTGTGAAAGAGTATTCAGGGCATCGGCATCCAATACTAGTCTGGCATCCTCCGCCAATGATTGCAGATAGATCGCAAAACCTCGAATCGTTAACTCATCCGTGCCCATCCCTACGCCCATTCCGATTGCGGTCAGGTCTGTTGGAAAATTAAAATCTCGCAAAGCCAATTCAGCTGTGTCAGCAAAGACCATCGCTTCAGGAAAGGCAGTTTGCACGATAGTCGTCCCACAATGTGGTATGCCCACCGACACTAATCCGCAACCTGTTCTTAACGCTGCTTTCGAGGCCAAAAGCACCGCCCCCATCTTCCCATAACTCCCTCCAATCAAGAGCGCATGACCAAAAGTACCCTTATGGCTGAATTTCGACCGGACCGGCACAAGCGATCTGACGGAATCTGCCGTCAAATAATGCATGTTCGTTTCCTGTTCATCCATCGCGTCAGCATCCAAACCTATATCGAGAATACGGAAAGATTTCGAGAATTTTCCATATTCCGGAAGCAATAGATTTAATTTCGGAACCTGAAAGGTGTACACTTTACCAGCTTTTATTATGGGGCTATCCACGGCAATATGCGTTTCGCAAGACAAACCAGACGGCATATCCACCGAAATCCGAACTGCGCTTGCTGTATTAATCTGATCAATGATACTACGCCAATCAGAACTTAAAGCAGTATTCAGACCATAACCAAACAGGCAATCGAGAATCATAGAATCGCCCTCGAAGTGGATACGGTCTTCCAAACTGAACTTACGGATACGATTGTCCCCTAACTTCTCCTGATTTTTTAAATTATCTGGCGAGTACTGTTCTGCATCTATTAAATAAACCTCAACGGCCGCCCCCAGCGCCTTTAATAAGCCGGCGATAGCCAAACCGTCGCCACCATTATTCCCCTTCCCACAGAGGATATAAACCTGCTTTTCGAGCACATCCGGATAATCTTCCACAAGCGCCGCTACAACCGTAGCCGAAGCCCGTTGCATCAAATCCCAAGAACTTATCGCTTGTTTCGCTATGGTTTGCTCGTCAACATGTTTTAACTGAGAAGGATTTAGAATTTTCATAGGCATGGCGTTAAAAAGACAAAGCCCCTAAAATTAGGGGCTTTATCATTAATTAACAACAGTTTATTTTAAATGTTTACGGAAGAATCCCATCATTGCTTTATAGAATTCTATCTGATTTTCCTCTTTATGGAATCCATGTCCTTCATCGTATTTCACCATATAAGGTACATCCACTCCTTTGCTACGAAGCGCTTTCACAATCTGATCTGCCTCTGCAATCTTTACCCTAGGGTCATTTGCACCCTGAACAACGAATAAAGGTGCTTTAATTTTATCTACGTGGAATAGAGGCGATACTTCTTTAGCAATCGCTGCCTCATCTTCCTTGTCCGGATTATACCAAATTTGGTATAGCATCTCTTTGTATGGCTTCCAATACTCCGGAATAGAGTTCAACAACGTAAAGATATTCGATACCCCTACGTAGTCCACCCCTGCTTTATACAAGTCTGGAGTCTTAGTTAAGCCCCTCAATACCGCATAACCACCGTGGCTACCGCCATAGATTGCGATGTTGTCTTTATCTGCCCAACCCTGCTCGATTACGTATTGAATACCATCCTCCACATCATCCATTGCCTTACGACCTACTTGGTTAAATCCGGCGCGTAAAAACTCCTTACCATAACCACCCGAAATACGGAAGTTAACCTGTAATGTTGCATATCCGCGGCTCGCGAATAATTGCGTCTCCGGATTGAAACCCCAGCTATCACGAACCCCCTGAGGGCCGCCATGTGGGTTAACGATCAACGGTACACGCTTGCCCGCCAATGCTTCCTTCGGTAGTGTGATGTAACCATGAATGGTCAATCCATCGCGCGATTTGAAAGTTATAGGGCGCATTTCTGCCATATCCGCTTCTTTCAATTGTGGCATCAGATCGTACAACAAAGTCGTTTTGCCCGACTTCGCATCTAAGTGATAATAACGACCGTAAAGCTTATCGCTCTGCACCATCACTAAGTACTGATCTTCTTCATCGGTTTTTCCAACGATAGAATACTCGTATCCTGGGAACTCCTTACTGAATTTATCGTATAATTTCTTGAATGTAGCGCTTACCGGCTCAATCTCAACACGCTCGCCCTCAAAACCAACAAAGTCGATTTCCCAGTTGCGCTTGCGCGATAAGGAAAGGATAGTTGCATCGTAATCCTTGTTAGAATAGATCTCTTTTAGAATCTTCTTAGTTCCGAAATCATAAAGGATAATACGCGCCTTATCAGAATCCAGATTCGTTAATACATAAGCCTCATCTGGATTTTTTGATGCATAATTGAATGCTAAGATCGAGAAGGTGTCATCCCATTTACCCGTACCGAACAGCTCAAAGTCTGTCTTTCCCTTTGCTTTGTAGAAATATTGCGTATTGATTCCGTTATGCATTTTAGCGTATCCCCGCAAATTTCCCTCTTTATCGAAATCATAGGAAACAATAGCATTCTCCGGATCCGTATTAGTAAATAACTTCGTCATTTCGCCTGTGTGAATATTGACTTTGTAAGGTTCGAAAACCTGCTTATTGTCCTTATTCATCTGGATGATGATGAAATCTTTCTGCTCTTTCAACAAATTTAAAATGCCGGCTTGAACATCTGGAAATGATGTTAAGTCGATATTATTGCTACCGTCGATATTCACCGCATAAAGATGATAGTTCTCGTTTCCACCCTGATCCATCACATACACTAAACGTTCATCATTCACCCATCCCATTCCACGGATCAACTCGTCCTTCTCTTCTATCGCGCGAACTACCTTTCCTGTTGCTACTTCTTTAATCATCACGTGACGCTTGTTGTTAGCATCCTTCTCGCGATAAGAGATATACTTACCATTGGGAGATAATTGGAACTGCGAAGAATTAGGTTTCGCAAAATAATCTTCCACACGATATTTGAAATCGCCTTTATCTAATGCGATTAATTTCTCTAAATCTGCTTTTGATGATACTAGCGTCGTATCGCCAGGTTTGGAAACTTTGGTTTTACTAAGCTTTAATGGAAACTCCATTCCTGCTTGTTTGAATATCCCCTCGATCTGCTCTCCGTTCAGTTCGCCTTCATAAGAAAAACCCGCCTGCGCCATGGCTACAGTCAGCTTATTGTTTTCAAACTTGGTCTCGCTCATCGGAAGGCCGGAGGCACCTTGAGATGGGATATCTAATGTTGCTTTGTATGTTTCTCCTTCTTGGCTAATATGGAAGATTAAATCCATAGATGTTCCTTGAACATCTAAAGTTCCCTTCCAATCGCCGGTTATTTGGGCTTTGGCTGTTAACATGCTCAAAAGTACAAATACCATCGTAAAAATCTTTTGTTTCATAATTCAATCAATATTTCTCTATTAGTAGAAATAAAGCGGATTTCGTTACAACATTCTTTTATTTTTTTTGATGAAAAATGAAGGGATGGACTAAAACAGAAGAATTGTAAAGGAATGAAAGATATCATAACCCTTTATCAACCATTTCAAACCCAATTCAAACCCAATGTATAGCCGCTCCGGAGCGGCTA
>NZ_DKLH01000095.1:0-20972 GCF_002455685.1 Sphingobacterium sp. UBA6645 | reverse complement strand
GATGGGGGTCTGAATGGGGTATGTAAGGGGTTTGAAAGGGCTCTATGTCGAAGCAGTCCTCTTCTATTTTCGAAGCGCTTTAGCAGAGTTTCTCAGGAGTTTTCTACTCAAAAACCAGTAACTTAGCAAGAATTGGATTTCAGATGCCTGCTATTCTTAGGATATTTGAGTATGGAAAAGACACAACAAGCAATCAATTACGACCGTATCGCACAAGCGATACAGTATATTCAGGATAACTTTCAGCGTCAGCCGAGCCTGGAGGAAATTGCTGAGCACGTACATCTGAGTCCCTTTCATTTTCAGCGAATGTTTTCTGAATGGGCTGGTACGAGTCCAAAGAAATTCCTACAATATATTCAGATAGACTATGCCAAGAAGTTATTAAAAGAAGAACAACGCACCTTGTTCGACACCCATATGTTGACCGGATTTAGCAGCACCAGTAGATTGCACGATTTGTTTGTGCAGATCGAGGGCATGACGCCGGCGGAATACAAACATGGGGGTGCGGGTCTAAGAATTGCCTATAGCTTTCAGGAAACGCCGTTCGGCCGTTGCTTAGTGGCTTCGACCGACAAGGGTATTTGCTATATGGCGTTCACCGACAACGAAGAAGATGCTTTGCAAACATTGAAATCCCAATTTGAACAGGCTGAATTTGTCGCTGAAGAGAAGGAAAGCCATAGTCAAGCCCTAACGATTTTCGATCCTGTAGCAGAAAATCCCGTGGATCGTATCAAATTGCATTTAAAAGGTTCCCCTTTTCAATTGAAAGTATGGCAAGCCTTATTGGAAATTCCAACCGGGAAACTTAAGACCTACAAAGAAATTGCGGAGGCAATCGAGCAGCCGACGGCATCAAGAGCCGTAGGTACAGCGATTGGGCAGAATCCTATTGCTTATTTGATTCCTTGTCACCGTGTGATTCAAACTTCAGGAAAATTTGGCGGTTACCGCTGGGATCCTTTACGCAAAACAGCAATCATCGGTTGGGAAATCGCAAAACAAAAACCAATATTGAGCAATGAGACTGTTTAATAGTGCAGATCCCAATAAGAATTGGCTTCCCTACGACGGTACGGTAAACTACTTTGGGGTTGTAATCGATGACACCGCAGCATTTTATCAGAGTTTGATGCAGGATATTGCTTGGAAGAACGATGAGGCCATCATCTTTGGAAAACATATCTTAACGAAACGCAAGGTGGCCTGGTACGGCGACACTGCTTTTGAGTACACCTATTCGGGGATACTAAAGCGCGCCTTGCCTTGGAATGAAACGCTCCTGCGTTTGAAGGGAATCGTCGAGCAGGTTTCAGGTGAAACATTTAATTCCTGCCTCTTGAATCTTTATCACGACGGTAGCGAAGGCATGGCATGGCATAGCGATGGAGAGAAGGATTTGAAAAAAAATGGGGCTATCGCTTCCTTGACCTTTGGGGCAGAAAGGAAGTTCTCCTTTAAGCATAAAGAAAGTAAAGAGAAGGTCGATTTGCTGCTGGAAGATGGCAGCCTGTTGATCATGAAGGATACCACACAAACCCATTGGTTGCATCGATTGCCACCAACCAAAGCCACCCATGGCCCAAGAATTAACCTGACCTTTAGGACAATTGAGGAAGTGTAGCGAATTTCCAAATGATCTTTTAGTTACGCTGATCTAAAAGCATTAACTCACTACACTACAATCTTTTACATTTGTTTATCAAGTAATTTTTTTTATATATTAGAGAAACTAATTTTACTATTACAAATTTATTAGATTATGAACAACTTTCAACGATTCTTCTTGGCGCCGCTCATATATTCGCTCTTCATGTTCGTGTTTTTTTTGTTTCAATATGGACCTATTAAATCCATTTTAGGTGGAATTATGGCGGGTCTGATGTTCGGCATATTTTACTACTTCTATCAGACTAATAGGATAAAAAAAGAATTGACAAAGGACGGATTGGATAAAGAGCAAGTCCAGTTATTTAATGGTGCAAATTATGTTACCAAAAACGATTCGCAAGCCGTTAGATGATACCTTTTTTCCGATCGATTAGTATTTATATTCCATAAACCAAAGACAGCGGATGCTCAGAAAGAAATCCCTCTTGAGCAGATTCAGTTAGTCGAAACGGATATGTCAAAGGGACTATTTTTCAAAGGATTGTCCATACGACTGAACAGTGGCGAGCTTGTGGATTTCCGTATATTTGCTCCAAAAAAATGGAAAGCGGAAATTGAGAACGCAATGGCGAACAATTTGTCTGCGGGCTTAGCGTAATTCAAAGGCGCGACACTCCTTAGCTTGTCAATAGTCGAATTGTGCGAATTTTTTCCTTATCTTTGTATCAATCAAAATAAATATCAGTATGTAATACCCCTCTTTCTATCGTTTTATTCCAGCACCTACGGGTGAGATTTATGGTTTCACAAACAATGAAAGAGCTATGGTTATTTTACAGAACGCTACTTATATACATCCTAATAAAGATGTCCTATTTCAGGACCTACAATTCACGTTAAATAAACAAGAAAAGATTACCCTCATTGGTCACAATGGCGTCGGCAAGTCTACCCTATTGAAAATTATCGCCGGGCTGTTGCCGCTAAATAGCGGGCTACTATCTGTTGATGCAAGTCCCTATTATGTTCCGCAACTATTTGATGCGTACGAGCACTATAGCATCGCAGAGGCTTTAGGCATTGCTGAGAAGATCCACGCCTTACAAAAAATCACGGAGGGCGACGCTTCGATGGAGAACTTTGAGATACTCAATGATGATTGGGATATCGAGGAGCGTGCGAGCTATGCACTTCAGGAATGGGGTATGGGAGACTTAGCATTATCATATCCTTTAATCTCCTTGAGTGGCGGACAAAAGGTGAAGGTATTTCTTGCCGCAATTTCGCTGCATCAGCCAGAACTAATATTAATGGATGAGCCTAGCAACCATTTGGATCTGTCTTCGCGCAACAAGCTTTACGAGTTAATAGAGGATAACAATGCCAGTATGCTGATCGTGAGCCACGACAGGACTTTGCTGAACCTATTGGACATGACGGCGGAGCTTAGTCCAAAAGGCATTCAGCGTTTTGGGGGAAGTTACGCAGAATTTGCCGAGCAAAAGGATGTAAAGAAGAACGCATTGGATCAGCAGCTTCAGAACAAAGAAAAGGAGCTTCGCAAAGCGCGCGATAAGGAACGCGAAGCGGCGGAAAGACAAAATAAGCTAAATGCCCGAGGTAAAAAGAAGCAAGAGAAAGCGGGCGTAGCGCGGATTATGATGAATACCTTGCGCAATAAGGCGGAGGGCAGTAGCGCCAAATTGAAGTCTGTACATCAGGAGAAAATTGGTGGTATTCGTCAGGAACTTCACGATCTACGGATCAACCTCGCGGAGCTGGATCAGATGAAGTTTGGTTTCGATAATTCGAATACTTATACCGGGAAGAATCTTATCGACGCGCAGGAAATCAATTTCTCCTACGATCGAGAGATGCTATGGTCGAAAGACCTTTCATTTAAAATATATCATGGCGATCGCGTTGGGATCTATGGCGATAATGGCGCTGGTAAATCGACTTTGATAAAACTACTATTAAACAAGCTGCAAGCGGATAAAGGAACAATTTACCGTGCGGATTTCACATCCATCTACATCGATCAGGATTACTCGATCATCCGGTCGGCGAAGAGTATTTACGAAATGGCCGAATCCTTTAACCAATCAGGTCTTCAGGAGCATGAAATCAAGATTCGCTTGAGCAGGTTTCTATTTGGGAAAGAGTCTTGGGGAAAGTCCTGCGCGGTGTTGAGTGGCGGCGAACGCATGCGTATATTGTTATGCTGTCTGAATATCTCCAGCAAAGCGCCAGACATCATTATGCTCGACGAGCCGACGAACAACCTTGATATTCAAAACATTGAGATCTTAACATCTGCGCTAAATGATTTTCAAGGTACGCTATTATTGATTTCGCACGACAAAGTGTTTATGGAGGAGTTGAAAATCGACAAAAGCATAAATTTAAACTAGAATTAAAGGATTTCTTTTTGATTTAAAATTTCTTTGGCGTAAATTCACATTGTATTAAGGAATATCCTTTTTATCAAACCTCTCAAGCCCAAAAGGAACCATGAGATTGACTCTGCTCTTTGTCCTCGCCTTTGGCTTACTCTTCGGATGTAAGGAGGATTATCTTGCGCCAGAAAATAAAAGTTTAGATGTTTCGCTATTGCAGCAGTATAGCTGGGAGAACCGATCGGAAGTAGAAGAGCAAGCGGTAGATCAGCCTGTGGTTTACAAATACGCGAAAAGGATAACTTTGGCATTCAACGAGATACAATTTTCCCATAAGACGGAATCGTATTTTCTAACCAAGCCGGAGAAAATGGGCAACATTAATTTTATTCCCGCGTTGGACAACGGGGAATTTTATGGAGATTATACCATTTCAGCTCCTGACTCGATCCTTACTTTTAACTTCTCCTATAGCAACTCAGTAAATAGCGAGTGGAATGTCAATGCTGATACGGTGAATTCAAGCATCAGATACAAGATATTGCAATTAGATCAACGAAAGTTGGAAATAAAACCGTTGAGCGATATGCAGATTGATGGCACGCATCAAAGTATTACTTTTCAGCCGACTGGAAACTAAAGTCTCTAAAGATTGGGATGATATTCTCGATTGATCTGCTCCCTTAGTTCGGGATGCTTCTTAACATATTTGGAAACAAAGGGACAATATACCATAACCTTCTTTTTCTTTTCTTTCGCAAATGCAAAGGCTTGTTCAGCTAATGCAGACGCTACCCCCTGTCCTTTCATGCTCTCAGGCACTACTGTATGCATCATAGCGATATTGTCTTTGTAAAAACGGTATTCCAACCTTGCTACCTCGTCGTTATGATGGTATTCAAATTGTAGATTCTTTTCGTTATTGATGATTTCCATAATGCGATGTTGTAATAGGATAACGCTAGATTGGGGTGGATGTTTTGAACTTCGATAACGGAAGCAGATAATCAGTTGATAAAAATATAGGTTTGATTTGTTAAATTCGATCTAAAACTCTTTCAGTTTTCGGGATGCGGCAAATATTAATCGATGATATTGATTCAGAGGATTTTGAAGATATACTTCTTCAGATCGAGGTTTCATTTGACATAAAGTTCGAACGGAATGAGTTAGAAAATATTTATGCACTAGGCGAGCTTTTTGATCATATTGAGAACAAAATCGAGTTGGAAGACCGAGCCGATTGCACGAATCAGCAGGCTTTTTACATGCTTCGAGAAGCAATTGCGCAAACACTTGAAATCGACAAATCGACCATTGGGTTGCAATCTAAGCTTGCCGATCTAATGCCTCGAAACGAAAGACGAGTTTTGCTTCGTCAAATTGAAGAGCATTTAGGATTCAAGATAAATTTATTAAAACCTTCCAATTGGGTAGATATTTCACTGATGATACTCACACTAATATCAGTTGCGACTTTATTCTATGATTCGCGGATAGGATTCACCGGTCTTCTTATTTCCATAATCGGATTCCGTGTTGTCTATCATTTTGCAAGGGAATTGAAGGTTGAGACTATTGCTGATTTAGTTAAAAAAATGACGCGAGAAAACTACATAAGGTCGAGACGCTACGCCACTACTTTCAATAAGAACGAAGTAAAAAAGATATTAACCGAAATATTTTCTGAGTACCTACCTGTTCCTGTTTCGCGCTAGGGTATAATCTCAACTTGTTTTCTTAATGTTCTATATTTTTATTTTTAGTCCTGCGGATAAGTTTCGTCCCGGTAGAGGAGCCAGATATTTTAACGGAGAGTTTTGCGGTCTCGCCTCTACGTTCAAAAGATTGTTCCCCGAGATGAATGCGACAACCTGATATCGTCGAAGTGGAAATAGATAACCTATTTGAGCTGATAGCATAGTGTAGGCAGGCATTGCCTTCTCCAGATTGATGTTTTTCCCCAAGTATTTTTGCTTCATAAACTGCGTATATGCTACATTGAAATTAAGCCTTCTGATGTCCGATCGTACTTGCATTCCGTACCGACTTGTGGGAAGATTCGGCATATAATTTCCTTCCGCCCATTGCCGCATTTCATCATCGGAGGTGTTTTTATTTTTTACCAAATCTGCGAATCCTTCGAACTGAACTACCTGCTTATAATCCCATTTCTTTTGGTATTGAAGCGTTATTTCAAATCCCGAGATTTCTGTACCGGCAGCCCGCCACTCCTTTTCGACAAATCCGCCGGGATTGGAAAGTCCGGTATGCGCTAAATAGATGTAGTTGTAGAAGTAATTATTATAAATATTAGCGACGAGAGTAAATCCTTGGTAACTAATCTTTGCTTCAGCTTCAAGGCTATTTGCTATCTCTGGATTAAGCTTGTCATCACCATTCTCTTCGGTAATAATGGCGAAGTGGTTATTGCCGGCGTATAGTTCATTGACGTCCGGAGCGCGCTCCGCATGATTGTACGAAAGTCTAAACTGCACTAAACTTTTGTATTGCCATTGTAAACTACTGGAGAAGTGATTGAGATGAAATGATCTTGGGCTAAGATTACCTCCTGCCAATCCCTTGGACCTTTTATAATCTGCATCAGCCTGAGCATGCCGACCGATCCAATCATGCCTGTAGCCTAGGTCTAATTGAAAGGCTTATAGCTTGAATTGATGAACAGTAAAAGCCCCTGTTTCTCGGCTTCCAACATTAGGCAGATACCGCATCAGCCCCTCGCCGAGCATGGATAAGTTGGAGTAATCAACGCCTGTAGTGTTATGCCAAAAATCCTGAGAATGCAGCTCTACCTCCGATCGAAGAGCATGCCGACGGCTGTTGAATTGATTGACCTTATAGATATCCAACAATTCGCGGTTATCGCCATATTGATAACTGTAATTGAGTGTGACTTTATTTATCAATCTATGGATCGGTTGATACGAAGATTCAAATAAGCCCTCGTAATTCAAGCTTCGCGTATTGATGGGAGAATAGACCGGAGCTTTCGCCGGAGCGACATGATCGTGATTTTGCTCCGGCTGTTCTATCTTGGCAAATGCAGGTACTCCGAAATAACCTTCGTTGGCCTTAATGCCTACCCCAATTCTAAAATGATGCTTAATGAAGCTTGTTCCAAGGTTTATGGATTTGCTTTCGCCGTGGCTGTTCGGCATAATTCCTTTCTTCACGGGATGATAGTCTCGTATTCCGTAAACCTCCCGCACATAGCGTGGTGTATTTTCCGGCTGACCAGCAATAAACTTATCGTTTTTTGGATTATCCACTTGCGTTCCCCCAATTACAGAATAAGGTTTGTCGGTATAAAGATCTTCTTCTGACAATCCGTGATCGGGATCCTTCATCTTTTCGATTACATATTGGCTTAAATATGGATAAAGACTGACGTTCTGTACGTTCCGAGCATCAACAATTATTTGGGCGAGGTCTTCGGTACCCGGATCGATATCGTTATCATATGCTAAAGCTGGCTTAGGATTTCCTGGGATTTTAAAGCGATTGTTTTTGTAGTTCATTCCTCCAAAACGCCAACCCCAATGCTTTCCGATTTGCCCCGCAAGGCTTAAGGACTCCTTATGTCCACTGTTTGTCCCGGCCTCTGCACTAAAGCCACCTTGTAGTTTGGTGCCACTCAAATGCTTTGGAATAGTCTGATCAATTAAGTTTACCGCTCCTCCTATCGCCTTTCCGCCATAAAGCACACTTGCTCCCGATTTGTGTATTTCTATTGCTTCAACGTTATCGAAATCAACATGAACACCCAAGTTTGGTGATCCCAGATAAGTTGTTCGTAGAAAGATTATTATTCACTATGCCTACTCTACTGCCACTTAAACTACGAATAGTCGGCATACCGATATATGGTCCATAATTAGAATTTTGTATTCCCGGAATACTGCTTAAAGTTTCCCCCAGCGAGCGGGACTGTATATTTTTCAACTTCAAACTATCTATATACAAACCAGCCGGATATTTGGATAATCTTTTTTCGACTAGAACTTCTTCAATACTTATTCTTTTTATTGTGTCCCTACTTAGCGGCTGCTGCCCCTTCAATCCACAAGAAACAAATAGAAATATTAATAACAAGTATTTTCTCGAAATCGACAATAGTATCATCTTAATTATCATTTAATGCGGTAAAAGTAAAAATAATCTAATTAATAATGCAACATTATTGCATTTGTAGAATAGTATTTTTTACTTTTGACGAAATCAAATACACATACATGAAAATTATTATGAAACCAACTTTTTCTTTTTCTTGCTTTATTATCACGCTATCTCTTTTATTTTCATCATGTAAGAAGGACGGTACATCGGAACAGAAGATGATACAGGAAGAAACCTCAGACTTTAAATTGCAATTTGGTCAGGATACAACATTGGCATTAACATCCATTGATAACACAAAGGGTCCAGTGGATTATGTACTTTCTTTTGACGAAACAGCGGATATCAAAATATCAGAGTCTATCAAACTGCATGATAAGCTAAAAGATGCAATACAAGTCGATTGGGAGAATAAGAAAATCGTCATTAAAAGCGGATTACTGTATCCCAACTCGGAAGTATCGGTCATCAACCGCGCTACGATTCCACCGATATATAAAATAAAGCTGCGTGCTGTAGCAAAGGATGGCAAGTTGCTGGCTGAAAAACTGATAAGTTTTGTTTTGCAAAAATCATCGGTAAACATACAGAGCTCAAACGGTGAATCTTCGGCATTTATTTATACGCTATTTAGCGAGAAAGCAAGTTCTTTCGAACTTCATAGTGAAGCCACGAGAATCTCTGGTACGAAATGGAATGCGAAGTCCAAAGGAATCGATGGTGAAACTATTAAGATTGAAAATGATAAAGTCGTCTTCGCTGGTACTTCCGGGAGTCTGACACAAAAGGAAGAGAAAACCTATGAGCTTGAGCCACAATTATTAAAAGACGGCTTCGCAGTAGCTTCCAGTAAGATTAAGTTTATTTTTATCCCCGCAATTCAGTTTGTATATGGCACATATTATCCTGATTTAAATCTTACCGTAAAATACAATTACCTTATTGTTGATCTACAAGCTGGTTATGTTTCGAAAGCTCCTGCATTTTATCCAGAATCCTACAAAGGGAAATTCAACATCGATAAAATCGAATGGAACAATAAACCTTATGATGATATTAAGGTGAACTTTTCAATTAATGAAGATACAGGAATTATCTCGACAAAGGCTAAGAATGATTTACAGAAAGGAAGCTATAAATTGACTATCAAAGCAACCGCGAAACATGGCTTAGAGTTTACCACGCCGATGACTTTGGTGTTGGAGTAAGGATATTGGCGATTAGCAAACTGAATCATATTATTATTGTTTTACTTAATAGGATAGTCGCTTTTGAATCGTATGCAACTTCAAAATTCACTACCTATTTATATAAATAACAGCAATTTACACATGGATCAGAAAGAGCAAATCTTTGAAATCATTAGTTTCACCGCAGACAGTAGAGAATATTATCCGGCATCAATGGAACACGAAGATTGGATGCCAGAGAACTTTGTGAAACACACGGAAATAGACGTTGCGTTAGGGCAATCTCGATATGGAGGACCTTTTGTAGATCTACCTCCGGGAGTTGAACATCCAGAAAATCTAAGATTTGCAGCAAAGTTGGATTTGTCCAAATTCTCGCCCTTCGACAAATCAGGGCTATTACCTAAGAAAGGTCAACTTATCTTCTTTGCAGAAATACTTAGCGACACTGGAAAAGTGATTTATGCAGATGTTGCTAACGAGCAATTAGTTCGAATCACCAAGGAACATGAAGACAATTTCTATACTGGAATCTTAATTGACCAGATATATACTGATACAGTAACGTTTGCAGAACGCTATCACGAACCTGATGACGAAGATGAAGAGACAAATGAAGACGGACTGGTTTGGGGCTACTTTTTTGGTTGCGAAAAATCAAAAATATTCGGAATTTATACCAATTGCAAGATGAAGAGATTAAGGAGATTACATTTTCCGATAAAGTTGTACTTCTGCAGATTGGTGAGAATGGATTTAATGATGAGGGAGTTTTCAGCGTACTGATTCCAAAAAAAGATTTGAAGAATTTGAATTTTGATAATTGCGAATTCGTTTGGGCGCAATCTTAAGATCAAGATGAATTCTCCTGGGAAATCTGTATACTAAAAAAGCTCATCTTACGATGAGCTTTTTTCCAGTAGCGGGGAGCAGGATCGAACTGCCGACCTCAGGGTTATGAATCCTGCGCTCTAACCATCTGAGCTACCCCGCCGTTTTTCGGTATGCAAAGATAGCAATAAGGAATAAGTTTCAAAGAAATTTTGAAGAAAATAATTCAAATTCTCTACTTTATTTTCACACACCTTCACAACCATTTTATAATCAAAAAGATAGAATCTAGCATCTGGGTCGCTATTTTGAAGTCCCTATAAAAAACAGCCTTCAGCCGTCTTGTTGATAACCGTTCTAATGTGCAAAAAAAGATACTGCCGTACTTTTGGATTACAGTTTTATTCGCTAATATTACAAAAAGTAGGTATGCAAACATACCCACTTGAAGAACTTAAATTGTTAGAGACTTCTACTTTGAATAAATATGTCGGAAAAAATTAAATTAGATTTAGAATATGTACTAAATTCTTCTCCTCGAATTTTATTTCCTTACCTGCAGGAGCCAAATGAGCTGGCGCAATGGTTTGCTGATGATGTAAACTATCATGACGGCATATATGAATTTGTATGGGATAACGAGTCACATCGTGCGAAACTCGTTGCTGTCAAAGAAAATAAGAGTGTAAAATTCAAATGGATCGATGATGATCCTTATTTCTTCGAAATCGAAATCGTGCAGGACGAGTTGACAAACGATGTCGCACTCAGCATCACGGATTACGTCAAAGAAGACAACCTAGACGATCGTAAGAAAATCTGGGATAATTCTATCGGATACTTACAAAGCGTTATTGGCGCATAAAACATACGATGCACCCCAACGGTCGTTGGGGTGCATATCTTTCCCCCTCTCCTTTTTCACCACCTTTTACATTAACAATTGCGATTCTCAATTGATCATTAACGTTTTTCTAACACATTTCAAGACGTAAAAATTGTATCTTTGCGGATAAACTAGGACGAATAATCTTTTGACTTTCTACCTAGAAGGCATAGGTTTATATGAAGAAAATACATTTATTAATTCTACAAGCATTTATTAAACCATTCTTGGTCACATTTTTCATTGTGATGTTTGTATTATTGATGCTTTTCTTGTTTAAGTATATTGATGACTTAATTGGAAAAGGCTTCCAATGGTATGTTATTTTAGAGCTATTGAGCTACCAATGCGCTGTGCAGTTAGCGATGGCTCTACCCTTATCCATGTTACTATCTTCTATCATGACGTTCGGGAACTTGGGCGAAAGCTATGAGCTCGTAGCTATCAAAGCCGCCGGCGTTTCCTTACGGAAAGCAATGACGCCGCTATTCGTCGTGGTAGCACTATTCAGTGCCGGATCATTTTTCTTCTCGGATTATATATTGCCGGTCGTAAACCTAAAGATGGGTTCGCTTCTATATGATGTTCGTAAGAAAAAAGCCGACTTCTTCATCAAACCGGGTGTATTCAATAGTACAATTCCAGGCTATTCTATTCGCGCAAAAGCAAAGAGTGAGGATGGTACGACGCTCTATGATATGATGATCTATCAACATCAGTCAGGTGGAACTGCAGATAATGTCACCTTCGCGAAAGAAGGCTATGTGCAGAACTCGCCAGATAACAGATACATGGTATTGAAGCTGATTGATGGTGTTCGTTATGAAGATGCACGCGTGAAGAACGCGAAGCGTTATGATCCGAGACAGCAGTTTACTCGATTTAGGTTCAAGGAAACGACGACTAAGTTTGACATGAGTTCCTTTGATATGAACCGAACGGATCAGGATCTCTTCAAATCACATCATCAGATGTTGAACTTGAAGCAGCTCCGCTTATATTCTGATTCCAACCACGTTTACATCGACAGCTTACAACAGGTCAATGCATTAGAGGCTAAACGTTATATCAATCTTTATTCTTCCTATTTCCAGAATGGCAAACCTCCTGCAAGCAAAGCAAATATTCATCTAGATGATATTGCCACGAAGGAGCAGTATAGGATGGCACTAAATAATGCTTTGAATCAGGCACGTCAGGTAAAAGACCTTGCGGTGAATAAGCAGATGGAATACGCTCCTTACAAAGAGAAAGACATTCGCTATGATATAGAATGGCACCGTAAGTTTACATTGGCGGTATCCTGTTTGCTCTTGTTCGGTATTGGAGCTCCCTTAGGAGCCATTATCCGTAAAGGAGGTCTTGGCCTACCTGTGGTTATGGCAATTATCTTCTTCCTAATCTACCACGTTATTGCAACGCTGGCAGAGAAAGCAGCAAAGGACGCTAGTTTAACACCAATGTGGGGCATGTGGATGGCTATCATTGTGCTCACGCCGCTAGCTATCTTCCTGACTTACAAATCAACTACCGACTCCAAACTATTCGATGCCGATCAGTATAAACTGAAAGCCGAAGCCCTATGGAAACGTATTGTCGCATTTTTTAATAGAAAAAAGAAAACCGATTATAGCAAAGGCTAGGATATTATGACAGCATATTAATAAAATAATGCATGATATGCCCTACCTTTGTACTGATATTTACTACAGAATGGAAATTAAATTAAACACGATAGAGGAAGCTATTGAGGATATCAAAGCTGGAAAAGTCATAATCGTCGTAGATGATGAAGATCGTGAAAACGAAGGCGACTTCGTAACTGCTGCGCGCAATGCGACGCCAGAAATTATCAACTTTATGGCCACTCACGGACGTGGGCTTGTATGTGCACCATTGACGGAAGAGCGTTGTCGTGAGTTGAACCTAGGCTTAATGGTAAACAACAATACGGCTGTTTATGAAACAAACTTTACCGTATCTGTCGATCTACAGGGTTATGGATGTACCACAGGTATCTCTGCATCCGATCGTTCAAAAACGATCAAAGCATTAATCGATCCCAATATCCGCCCAGAGGAGTTAGGACGTCCGGGACATATCTTTCCATTGATCGCTAAAGACGGTGGTGTTCTTCGTAGAACAGGCCACACTGAAGCATCGGTAGACTTAGCGCGCTTAGCGGGTTTTGAACCTGCAGGTGTATTGGTCGAAATCCTGAAAGACGATGGAGAAATGGCTCGCCTACCTGATTTGATCAAGGTAGCGGAACGTTTTGATTTAAAAATCATCAGCATTGAAGACCTTATCGAGTACCGTTTGAAGCATGACACCTTAATCAAGGAAGAGGTTACTGTCGAGATGCCTACGGAATGGGGCGACTTCAAAATGAAAGCATTTACACAGAAAAACACCGGTGAGCAGCACTTAGCCTTATATAAAGGGGAATGGAATGAGGACGAACCTGTCCTTGTCCGCGTTCATAGCTCATGTGTTACAGGTGATATATTCGGTTCATGCCGTTGTGATTGTGGACCACAATTACACAAATCAATGGAGATCATCCAGAAAGAAGGAAAAGGTATTATCGTTTATATGAACCAAGAAGGTAGAGGAATTGGCTTGGTTAACAAGCTTCATGCTTACAAACTCCAAGAGCAAGGTTCTGATACGGTAGATGCTAATATCGAATTGGGTTTCAAACCAGATTTAAGAGATTACGGCGTTGGAGCACAAATCCTTCGTTATATGGGCGTTACTAAAATGCGCTTGTTATCAAATAATCCAAGCAAACGCGCTGGACTTATCGGCTACGGATTGGAAGTGGTAGAAAATGTGCCAATTGAAATCCAACCCAATCAGTTCAACGAAAACTACTTGAAAACAAAAAGAGACCGCATGGGTCACACCCTAAGCAACTTATAAGCATATTAAGAGGAGGACTAAACATCCTCCTTTTCTATTAATATAGTACCCTAAGTTTTAGCTTTATTCCAAATCAGCATCGGATATGAACAAATTATTGATTCATACGTTGCTAAGAAAAAGAGATCATGAAAAATATCCTATTGATAGAGAAGGCCTATTTCAATGGTGCCTTCATTACAGCCGATAAGACTTTTGAAATCATCAACCCTTCTACCCAGAAACCCGTAGGAATGCTACCAGATCTGTCGGTAAAAGATGCAAAGAAATATATCAAGGCCGCTCATGAAGCCTGGTTAACATGGCGCAGTACGGCAGTAGGCGAACGTTCGAGGATACTACGACGCCTGTTTGACCTCATCAACGAGCGCCGAGACGAACTCGCCGAAATCATGACCTTGGAGAGTGGCAAGCCGATCAAGGAATCACAAACCGAAGTGGATTATGCTAACTCTTTCGTTGAATGGTTTTCGGAAGAAGCAAAGCGCGCCTACGGCGAAACAATCCCCTCAACGGCTGGAAACAACAGGATGCAGACTATCAAGCAAGGTGTTGGCGTCGTTGCAGCAATCACCCCATGGAACTTCCCATTGGCGATGATTACACGCAAGGTGGCTCCTGCCCTAGCCGCAGGATGCTCCGTAGTGCTTAAACCGGCCTCTCAGACACCCTTCTCTGCCATTGCCTTCGCTAAGCTTGCCGAGGAAGCCGGAGTCCCTAAGGGCGTCTTAAATGTTATTACGTCGAAAGATAGTCGTGGCTTAGGTGAAGAGATGGCAACCAACCCGCTTGTTCGCAAAATATCCTTCACCGGATCTACTGCCGTAGGAAAGACCCTGATGTCGCAGGCAGCATCTACAATTAAACGTATCTCTTTAGAATTAGGCGGCAATGCTCCATTTATCGTCTTTGACGATGCAGATATCGACAAAGCCGTAGAAGGTGCTATCGCCGGCAAATTCCGCAATACCGGACAAACCTGCGTTTCTATCAATCGATTCTATGTGCAAGATGCAGTATATGATGAATTCGCAAAGAAATTGACCGCAGCGGTGAAGAAACTTGAAGTTGGAGATGGTTTGAAGAAGACCACGCAAGTCGGCCCCCTCATTAATCCTGAAGGTTTAGAAAAAGTAATGCATCATGTGAAAGATGCTACAGAAAAAGGCGCAAGCATTGCAACCGGTGGAAAAGCCATCAAAGGCAACTTCTTCGAACCGACAGTATTGTTGGATGTTCCACATGATAGCATCATCGCAGAAGAAGAGACATTCGGGCCTATCTGTGCACTATTCAGGTTCAAGACGGAAAAGGAAGTAATTAAGTTAGCCAATGATACACCGTTTGGTTTAGCATCCTATTTCTATAGCGACAATGTCACTCGCTGTTTCCGCGTCGCGGAGCAATTAGAAGCCGGTATGGTGGGAATCAATGCAGGCCTTATTTCCAATGCTGCAGCACCTTTCGGTGGAGTGAAAGAATCAGGATTGGGAAGAGAAGGCTCTAAGTACGGCTTAGACGAATATATCGAAGTGAAATATATGTGCTTCGGCTACCAGATATGATAGCGCAATCCAAACATCACATAATTCGGCTCGGTCACTTCATTTTTGAACTGATATTTCAATTTGTATCCCGCATAAAGGGATAACTGAACCGGAGCAAAATAATAACTCAAACCAGCTTGTCCGTTCGCAACGGAAAAGTTGTCCTTGGTACGGACAGGCTGTGTTTCCCCCTCAATCACCGTCATATCATAGGTGTAGAATTCTTGACTAAATCCGCCACCTAGGAACACATTGAAATTAGACTTCTCTTTATTCAGTAGGTTGAAAAGATAATCGGCGCCTACCGCCACAAAATCGCCACGTCCATGCACCTGCGTTTGCAGCGCCTGGTAATTTCCGATATCGTACTTTCCCTGAACACCAAAACTGCCGTTGTAGGAAGGATCTTCCAACTGCACATCGCCGTAAAATCCAAATGCCCAATTATGTTCCTGCGCTCGCACAGAACTTAGGCCTAGTAAACTGCAAATAAATAATAGTAAATATCTCATATGTCTGTTTTAATCGACTTTTTCACCCTTCGCCTTGCGATACTTCTTGTAAATCTTAATCAATATCATCAATAAAATGCTTAAGCCTAATAGGCCGAGCACTCCGAATATCCAATTTAGCGACGATTTGAGCACCACTAAAAACACAATAGCAAAGAGTATCAATGTAGACACTTCGTTCCACATACGAAGCCTATTCGACGTCCAGTTAAGCTTCTCATCTCGCAACTTGAACATCATCTGCTGACTGATAAAATGGTAGGCGATCAACCCAGCCACAAAAGTCAATTTGATATGCATCCATCCCATCGACAATAATCCTGGATTGATATAGAGCATCAAAAGTGCAGAAACAACGGTAATATACATAGCAGGCGTCGTGATGACCCACCAAAGCCTATTTTCCATAATCGTAAATTGCTTGTGCAGGACCTGATATTCTACGGAAGATTTAGATTTCGCCTCGGTGTGATAGATAAACAAACGCGGCATGTAGAACAAACCCGCCATCCAGCATACAACAAAGATAATATGTATCGCTTTCGCGTATAGATAGAGCATATTAAAATAATATCTTCAAAAATAACAATTAATCAGCCAATAAATAACAGGCGAAGGTAAGGAATAAAGACAAAGAGGAGCTGCATATACACACAGCTCCTCTTCCTATCTAAAATGGAGATAATTAATAGCGATACTCTTTAATCGTTTCGACCGCGAATTTGACGTTATCAAATGGGATATCCGGCATGATACCGTGGCCCAAATTGAAAATAAAGCCGTCTTCACCGCGCATACGCTCAAAAAGGTCAAGAATTTTTTTCTTGATAACCGGCTTGTCAGCATATAACACAAACGGATCTAAGTTACCTTGAACCGCCATGCCCGCTGGAAGCGATTTTTTAATGTTCAATAAGTCTGCATTCCAATCTACTGATACGACATCCGGTTGTGCTTCAGCCATCAATGGCGCAAAAACAGAACTTCCTTTACAGAAAGAAATCACCGGAACGGTTCTTTTCAATTTAGAAAGAATGTACTTATTGTATTTGTGCGAAAACTCTTGATAGTCATTCCATGAAAGCGCCAAAGCCCAGCTATCAAACAACTGCAAAGCATTTACGCCTGCATCAACCTGCATATTTAAGTATTCGATGGTCACATCGGCAATTTTTTGCAAAATGTAATGTGCCAACTCAGGTTGGTTGTTCAACAAGGTTTTTGTCAATTTGAAATCCTTAGAAGAACCACCTTCAACCAGATAACTTAAGATAGTGAAAGGCGCCCCGGCGAAACCAATCAATGGCACTTTACCATCCAAACGTTGTTGGATAACTTTAATGGCGTCGCCAACATATTGCAAGCGATCTAAACAATCTACCGAAAGTTTTTCTGCATCCTGCTGATTTCTAACCGGGTTAGAAAATCTTGGACCCACACCTTGCTCGAAAGACAAGTCGCCACCCATCGCCTCTGCTGTCACTAGGATATCGGAGAACAAAATCGCCGCATCGACATCTAGCAAATCAATTGGTAACATGGTTACATCCGCCGCAATTTCAGGCGTTTTGCACATCTCTAGGAAAGAATATTTGTTCTTAATTTCCCAATACTCTTTCATAAATCTGCCTGCCTGTCTCATCATCCACACAGGAGGTCTTTCCGTAGGCTGCGATAATGCAGCACGAATCAAAAGATCGTTCTTCAATGAATTGTTCACTATTTATGTTTTTTTACTTCGTTTTTTATTTTTTCTAGAATAGACTGTTGTCTTGCCGTCAGCTTCAATTTTTCTGCCGCGTCCACATAACCTTCTACCCTATCATATTCTTTCTTGCGCAAATTGATACTCGCCAAATTGATAAGCACCATACCTTTTTCATGGTCGCGACGCCATGGCAAACGCGATGCTAATTGAAAATGATACTCCGCTTCTTCAATCTTTTCTTCCTTCAACAAAATATTGCCCATCATAAACTCGTAGAAGTTTCTGCGACCCTTACGAAGTCTATCCGGGTTCTTTATTTCTGCTAAAAGGCGTTTTGTTTTTTCATAATCTTGCTTATGAAATGCTTGCGTAGCTAAATATACAGTACCCTCTTTTAGGTAACTCCATACCAAGTAGGCGATACCTCCGAAGATATAAACTGCAATATTATAATGCTTTGCAAAGACAGCATAAAAGAGAAATGCAATCGCAATTGCGATAACTATTTTTCTAGCTCTATTGGTCATCCTTACCTAGTTCTGGTTATCGGTAAATTTATACCCAACACCGCGAATCGAGTGGAAATAGATCGGATGTTTTTGATCGGGTTCAAAATACTTCCTAAAGGTCAAGATGAAATTATCGATGGTACGTGTTGAAGGATAAACATCATAATTCCAAACCGTTTCAAGAATCTGCTCGCGCGAGACTGCTTCGTTGCGACGCTCAATCAAAAGCTTCAACAACATCGTCTCTTTCTTCGTAAGCGAGGTGATCGTTCCATCAGCTTGGTGCAGCTCGAAGGAGTTGAAATAAATCGTCTTATCCCCGATGGTATAAGAGTTCAATTCTTTCAGATCATCACCCTTCATGCCTCTACGGATCAAGTTGCTCACGCGCAGGATCAGCTCTTCCAAGTTGAAAGGTTTTACCAAGTAATCATCGGCGCCTTTCTTTAATCCCGTAATACGATCTTCACTGCTATTCTTAGCCGTTAAGAACATAATAGGAACTTCAGAATTCTGCAAGCGGATAGTTTCTGCCACCTGGAATCCGTCGATTTCAGGAATCATCACATCTAGAATAATTAAGTTAAAACGCTCTTCCTTAAATATTTTCAATGCTTTTTTACCGTCTGTTGCCGTTGTTACGCGATAGCCCTCAAGTTCTAGGTTTAACTTGATGGCCTCTAATAGATGCTCTTCATCTTCAACTAAAAGTATACGTTGTTTAGTTTGCATAATTTTCAAAAGTTACTTCAAAGATACTACCGGATGGCTTGTTATCTTTCACCCGGATGGAGGCATTGTGTTTCTGTAAAACAGTCCTCACAATATATAACCCCAAACCTGTACCCTTGGTTTTACGAGTTGCTTCACTGCCCACTCGATAAAATTTATTAAATATAAGTCTTTTTTCCTCGTCTGGGATACCGATACCATGATCGGCAACCGAAAAAATCAGATTTCCACCCTCTTCTTTCAGCTTCACATAGATCATCCCACAGGCTGGAGAATACTTTACCGCATTCTCGACAAGGTTGGTAATAACGTTCGTGATAGCAAATTTATCGGCTTTCAGTTTAATATGTTCATCCAAATCCGCTTTAATAACCTGCGTTTTGCAAGCATTCTTCTGCAAGCGATCGATGATCTGTTCTACCAGATCCGACATATCAAAAACTTCTTTCGGCAACTGATAAGCGCGGTTTTCTAATTTTGTAGATAATAATACATTCTCCACTAAGTCGTCCAAGCGCTCTATATCTTTTAACGAATTCGACAGGAAAACCTTTTGCTGTTCTCTATCCAATTCTCTCTTCAGAATCGTTTGTATGTATAATTTGACAGATGCCAATGGCGATTTTAATTCATGCGTTACAGCAAGCAGAAAGTTTTGTTGCTGCGTATTGATCTCATGTTCCCGCTTCACCTGCTTCTTCAGCTTCAAAGCGCCCCAAATAAAAATGAGCATAAAAATCAATCCTTCACCGATAATCATGCCTTTCCTCTCTGGTTCGAATTTAATCAAAATATAACCCCACCACAGTAACTGTGTAATGGCGTAAAAAATCAGAAAGTAAAATAGAAATAAGGCTTTTCTCATATGCTATGTTTCCCGTGCAAATGTACTTAAATAGCCTTTCAATAGGAAATACCCAAGACATTATGACAATAAAGCGAGAATCAAAATTGCGTTGCCAAGCGCGGCACTGTATATTTGCATATGTTCAACGACAAAAAGCATCTATTCTTCGATCTAGACCACACCATTTGGGATTTTGATAAAAATGCGGAGGAAACCCTCCACGACTTGTACTTCAAATATAAGTTTGATGATCTTTTCAATATCCCAACTTCCGATAGATTTATCGAAACCTATACAGTCAATAATCACCGCGTTTGGGGATTATATCACCATGGAAAAATAGATAAGCCTACCTTGCGCTATTTGCGTTTTGCGGACACCTTTACCCAATTGGGCGTTGACCCCAGCATGTTTCCAACAGAATTTGAGGAAGAATACCTCGCCATCTGCCCTACTAAAACGAATCTTTTCCCTAACGCGCACGAAACTTTAGCGTATCTAAAGGATAAATATACCCTTCACCTAATCTCTAACGGCTTTAAAGAGGCCTGCGAAAAGAAGCTGGAACACAGCAAGCTGTCCTCCTACTTCAATACCATCGTTATCTCCGAGATTATCGGCATCAACAAACCTGATCCCCGAATTTTTGAACATGCGTTACAAAACGGACAGGCCCTACGTGAACAGGCTGTCATGATCGGTGATAACATCGATGCGGATGTTCGTGGTGCGCAGAACGCGGGAATTGAAGCTATTTTCTTCAATCCACTGGAAGTCGAGAAACCCGGCGATGTGAATTACATGATCAAAGATCTGAAGGAATTGCAGGAGTTGTTTTAGCGGAATTTCTATACATTTTACTTTTTTGGATTGTTTGCCGAGCGACGATTGTTGCTTGCCTAGGATTGCTATGGGCATGCGCCATTGTTAAAGCGTGTTAAACCAAATGTATAGCCCTTTCGGAACGGCTCTGATTGGGGTTTGTATTGGGTTTGAAAGGGGACTGAGTAGTAGTTGTCTTATAGATGTTAGATATTAGATATGAGACATTAGACTTTTGTGTCTTGAACCAGGAAAGGAAAGATAAAAAGGATTGGCAGGATGCTTTGTCTTTGAACCTTTGGTTTAAACA
>NZ_DKLH01000009.1:0-11155 GCF_002455685.1 Sphingobacterium sp. UBA6645 | reverse complement strand
CAAGCAAGCAAGCAAGCAAGCGGAAGTTGGGCAGAGCCCTACTTGCTTGCCTCATTGCGCTGCAAATGAGATTTTGAGTATCCTCCAGGGATACTCTGTGCTCTTTTTCAATAGAATTTCTCAATATACAGTATACTTTGCTGTATACCGCAATTTTATTCAGGGATTAATCCCAACTCAGTTTGTAAATCGGTCTTCAAAAAACGCAATATATCAAGCTGCTCTTCTGGCTTAGCGCGTAACATCAGGAAACTATGTAGTAGTTATTAATAAATGTTCTGACATAGCTTCACATCGAACCTATTCCAAATAATTTTGCTAATTTTCGATTTGTATTCATCAGATCCATTTAGACAATAATTAGTACCAATATGATACCTGTCTTTAGTAGCTTGCTCGTTCTGATCGCAGTTGTTTCTTTATTGATAACTCTGCGTTTACAAAGAAAAAGGTATGAGCGCGCTTCCTATTTAACTCACTTAGATAACGCAAAAGAATTTTTGGTTGCGACAGAAACATATAGCGATTATATGACCTGGGTGAAGCGGAATAATTTTAAGTCAACCTACCAAAGCGCTGGCAGGTTTTTTAAGAATAGATCAAACTATTACAAGAAAGAACCCGCGGTTAAGAGATTCAATGATATTTTTTGGGATTTCGATGAATATGTGAAGCGTTTCAATCAGAATTACATAATCAAAGAAAAAGAGCGATTACGACGTTATTTCGATAACATTGAAGGTAAAGCCCTCGATGACCAACAACGCACGGCATTATTGACTGATGAGTATTCAAATTTGATTATTGCGGGGGCTGGGTCTGGTAAAACGCTAACGATCTTAGCGAAAGTAAAATACCTCGTCGAACATAAAAATGTCAATCCAGCAGATATCCTGCTGTTGTCATTCACAAAAAAAACGGTCGATGAACTGAATGAACGTTTTAAAAAAATCAACCTCGTTGTAAAAGCTATTACGTTTCATAGGCTGGGTTATGATATAATAAAAAAATACTATGCAGAGGTGCCTGCAGTCACGAATGAACGTACATTAGAGGGAGTTATTAAAACGTATTTGGAGATAGAAATCTTTGAGGATGCTAAAGCTTTAGAAGCGTTTATTCAGTATATCGCGTGTTATATGAACATCCCCGAAGATGTTGAAAGTTATGATTCGCTTGGTGAAAAATTGGATGCCGAGAAAGGTCTAGATTTTCAGACGATCCGCTCAAAGTGTGAGTCCCTGAATAAAATTGAAAAGCAGAATTTAGACACATTTCAAGGAGAACGGGTTAATAGTGTAGAGGAACTTACTATTGCCAATTTTTTATATCTGAATGGTATTGACTATGAGTACGAAAAGCCTTATCCATATGGTGAAACCATGTACCGGCCAGATTTCTATCTGAAAGAGCAAGATATATACCTAGAACACTTTGGTGTTGACGAGCACAATAACGCCAAATGGCTTTCTCCATTAAATGCGGCGAAATACGTGGAGGAAATGAAGTTCAAACGAGCGTTGCATAAGGAGAAGGGCACCACACTAATTGAAACTTATTCTTATTATAATCGTGACAAAGTATTAATAGAAAAACTGACGACATTACTTGAAAACCACGGCGTAGAATTTAAGCCGAGGGATCCGCAGGCAATCTATTCAAAAATTATATCGAATAATAACAACTTTGGTCAAGAAATTATCAAGCTCATTGAGAGCTTTATCAATCTGAGCAAATCCAAAAGGCTTGACTGTCATGGAATAGAGAAACTCGTGTACGACAGCCGAAGCTCGTCCAGTGATTTTATGTTTGAGCGTCAAACGATGTTCCTTCGCTTTGTCATGCCTATTCTAATGAAGTATGACAGTATTTTGGAAGAGCGGATCGAGATTGACTATAACGATATGATCAATAAAGCCACTGACCTGATCCAAGAGTACAAACCAAATTATTCATTCAAGTATATCATTATTGACGAATATCAAGATATTTCTTTCGCTCGTTTCAATTTGATCAAAGAAATACGAAAACAAGCTAATGCTAAACTTATTTGCGTAGGAGATGATTGGCAATCGATCTATCGTTTTGCTGGAAGCGATGTCTCTTTATTTAGCAATTTTGGTAAATTCGTTGGCAAGCATGAGAAATTGCTTATTGAACAGACCTATCGCAATTCGCAGTCGCTAATCGATATCAGTGCGCGGTTTATACAGAAAAATAAACTCCAGCTTGCTAAGAACCCCAGATCGAAGAAGCCTCTGATTCAGGATCCCATTAGATTTGTCCCCTACGATGAAGGCCAAGTCGTTGATGTTTTTTTACAAGAGGTCCAACGGCTAGTTGATGAAAATGAGCGAAAATCCATCTTGGTTTTAGGAAGACATAGCTTCGATATCAATGAGCTCATCAAGGTAGATTCGGGGGACAGCGTACAGTATAATGAGCGAACGAACAAATTGATTGTAAAGGGCTTTGAGGATGTCGACATTCACTTTTTGACAGTTCATAAGTCCAAGGGCACAGAAGCTGATAATGTCATCATATTGAATGTTAGAAATCATTTATTGGGTTTTCCCAACAAGATGACTGATGATCCAATATTGTCATTGTTGTTGAGCGATACTGAAGATTTTCGTTTTGCCGAGGAAAGGCGCTTATTTTATGTAGCACTGACCAGGACAAAAAATAAAGTTGTTATGCTTTGTCCAAATGATAAATCGCAATTTGCTGAAGAGCTAGGCAGGGATTTGGCTTTTATGATGACCAAAAGCAATGGAATGGTATCTGTTACTCACTGCCCTTATTGCAAGACGGGTAAACTTGTCGTTCGAAAGGGGAAAAAAGATGGGAGTGAATTTCTTGGATGTTCGAATTTTCCTCAGTGTGCGCAAACTTTCAAAACTACGGATATTTTAAGTAGCAACCTTCTTTGTTCCAGGTGCGAAAGTGGATTTATGCTACTTAAGAAAGGCAAATATGGAGATTTCTTGGGCTGCACAAATTATCCAAGGTGCACAAACACCATTAAAAAGCATGCGAAAAATTAAGTTTCTATCCGCCAATGCATGATTATACCTTTGAAAAAGAACAGGTTCTTATAAATAATTGAATCATTACTGTTCAATACTATTTAAATGGTAGCTAAGCATTTGCCAAGCTTAAACAGCCTTGATAAATTATGCTGTTAACAAATCAGTACGCAGCATGGACAATATTCAAGATGGAACAAAGTCTGTACGTTTCCCAATTGCTACAGACGAAAAGCTTTCTAAACTTTCTCTTAAACTAGGACGTTCGAAGAAAATGATTATCTGCCAAACGGTGGACTATTTCTATCATACCAAGAAGGATCCGGTAGATCTAAATGATGAATTATTGAAAAGGCAGATAGCCTCTGGTATTTCACGGATCATAGCTTTTTCAAAACAGCAGGAAAAAGATCTGATCATACCACAATACGAGATTCTAGATCGGCTGGATGCATCAATTAACATGGTACTCGACCAATCGGAAAACTTCGCAGAAAAGTTAGGCCAAATCAATGAGTTGCAACAACGCTATATGAAAATGTTTGCGGAATTTTCCAACAGCTCATTAGATAAGAATACATTGAAATCTCGTTTCAAGCTCATTTTCGAATCCTATATCTCCTCGCGTGATAAGCTAGGATGGAATGCTTCTGCTACAAGCAAAGAAGAAATTCGTAGAAATGCCTTGGAAGCCTTGTTCAAGCTTTAATACGTGAGCCATGTTCATCAACATTACGAAATCTGAAACGGGCGGGAATACTGGGAGTTGTGCACAGTTGGTCAATTATTTGGAAAAGGAAAATAAGCTGGTAGGCTTTTCAAAGGAACTTTGGTTCAATGAATCCTCGAACATCATTGCACCTTTCAAAGTACGTAGTTCCATTGACGCTAATGTCGCAAAGCTAAGTAAGATAGATGGTAAGTTTTATTTGGTCAATCTTAGTCCCAGCCAAAAAGAGTTGTCTTACTTAAAAGAACGGTTTGGCGAGGAAAAGGTTGCGGAAAAGCTAAAAGAGTATGCTATTATAATGATGGACGAATATGCCAAGAATTTTAAGCGCAAAGGGGTGACTTCCAACAGAGATCTGCTATGGTTCGGGAAAGTTGAAAAATTTAGATACTATAGTTACAAAGATAAACAGGTCAAAGATGGGTCTAAAAAGGCAGGGGATCGAAAAGAAGGCTTGCAGTATCACATTCAGATCATTGTTAGCAGAAAAGATATAACCAATTCCATTAAGTTAAGTCCGCAAAATACATCCCGTGGCAAGAACCAAGTTCACTCGCAGAAAATGGGTCAATTCGATAGATTTGCATTTAAGCGAAGCGGGGAGGACGTCTTTGACGAATCTTTTGGATTCGAGCGATCTTACCAAAATAGTTTGGCCTACAGTAATGCGGTGAAGAAGGGGGATAGGTCGACGAATATTAAATACGCTGGAGTTGGAAAACTGGTTTCACAGTTTGCGGTTCTCGCCAGCAATGCTGGAGAGATAATCCAAGAAATCGATCGTCACGCATTCCGGCATAGAAGCAGCGCCGACTCTATCCGTTCAGTTGTGAAAATCTTGAATAATCTTCATTGGTATTTAAAACGTAGAAGATTATTGCGACACCAACGATTGCCATCTTTTCTGCGCGGTTTGATATGGGGCCATCGAGTGGCAACAAGATTGACTCGAAAGCGCCGCAGGTATTAATGGATATTTAAACAAAGTCTTCTGTTTTACATATCGTTTCACACTCCTCGAGAAATCGTTCACACTTTTCTTCAAGAAAGTGTATCCAAATATCAGGATTGGTATGAACGGAACGAAATTTCAATACTGAAGGTGCTTCTACAAGTTGCTGAAAGCTTTGGAGTTCCTCTTGAGAAGTTCTAGGGAAAATCTCTCGTGGGAATTCCCAAAAGCTATCGCTAAGCAAAAAGAGTTGATTGAGCTTGCTGGAGTAGGGAACGATATCCAAAGTGGAAGAGAGCAAACCTAAGCAGCATTGCTCCAAACATTGGTTAAATAGAGCGAGCTTGACGGTAAACCGACTTGCCCCCTTAAGAAATTTGCCTGCGCTAAAGAAAGCCTGCGCGTTCTTTATTCGATTTTTTAGAATAAGTTTCTTAGCTGCCATTTCTTCTGGAGACCGTTCTCCTACATTTCCATGGAACTGCCACGCTATCGAACTGCCGAACAGAAGATTTAGCTGATCCATTAAGATCCTATGGAAAAACTTGTGGTTTTTGCTTAAACCGTGCTGAATTTGATTTTTAGAAAAATTCAATAATTGTATGCTCAATTTTGGATCTTGGTTCAAGGAAGCCATCAATGAAAATACATGTTTTTTCTGGTCACTTTCCGTGACCACTAGAAGATCCAAATGCTGAATTAGCTCACTGCTGCCTGGATGCAATACGTTGTAAATGATTTCATTTTTACTTTTTCGGTAACCAAACCTAAAGATTTGGAGAACCCCTTGGATTTTTTCTGAAATCTGTTGGACAATCAGTTGAGGAAGTTCAGTCTGGATAACCTCAGTGGTAGGATCGGAGCTAGAAAGAATCAAATCTACCTCGCGCAAGATGTTCTCCGATCGACAATCAACGATTTGCTTAAAAATATAGTTGGCGTTCGCATGTAGCTTTACCATCCTCAATTCAAGCTTATCGAGTGTACTAAGCCTGACCTCGTAACTTTCTTCATAACGCGAGGCTCGGTATAGCTCGATTAGCGTTTCCAGTAATGAAATATCTTCCTCATCGTTCTGATCGAAAAGCTCGTTATATAACGGTGTCAACTCCATTAGATAGTTATGATGATTTCTGATGGAATGAGAAATTCTCTCTTTTGAGATCAGTAGAATCTCCATCGCTTTGTAGGTGAGCTCCATAGACTGATGTAGCATAAAAGCTGCACAGGTGTATTTTCGCCTGCTTTTCAGATAATGATATCCCTCAGCAAATTCGGTGATCTTTAAGAACTGTCGCTCCCATAACAAGCGCGTTGAACTTATACATTCTTGCTGCGTCGGAATTTCTTCTTCTAGGGCAATTGCTGACTTCGGATAAACTCTATATTCAGCTTTACAATTGTCCGTTAAATATAGATTCCCCTCGGCTATTCTTTTCCTTGTGTGTTTCAAGGAAAAGCAGATTGGTTCGAAGTTATTGAACTCCCTGATCTTGCTTTTGATTTTGGGCACGATTTCTCCTAGAATACGGTGGTATTTATCACATAGAATGATGATGAGGCTATAAGTGGGCGTTTTGTTTAACGATGGTCGGATGTAGATCGCTTCGATCGAAAAACAAGATACTAATAGAGCGGTCAACCGCTCTAGTTGTGTGGTCTGGTATTCGTTTAATGGCTGCATAACTTTTTTTTATTAAGTTTGGTTGTGACTATTTTCACTCTGGTCGACTGTTATAATTTCATAGGTACGTTTCTTCATCAAAGGGGTTTTCCCAAGACATAAAGCATACAAGTTCAGACAAATGGATCATCCCTTCGATCAGTTCTAACATCGAACAATATGATCTCATTTTTCTTTGTGGGCAGGGGCTGTCGCTTAGCAGGGTCTGCAGACAACCTTCCCACAGTTTGTACCAATAAGTGATATCTTTTTTTGCGAATTTATTTGCAAGGAAAGTCCATGCATGCGTTAGATTTAGCCGATTAATGCTTTTTAAGGACTTTTGGACGTTTTTGGGGTATTTCCACGGCACCGACAGGTCGATTTTTGCTTCCAATGCTCCAAGCCAGGTTCGCCAAAATTCGTCGATCAGAAACAGGTATTCGTAAAACAAAGGGATAATGTTGCCTGGATGTTCGTGCGATTTCCAATAACCTTCAGCATTTAGTATTTCTATCGAAATGGAGATGCCAGATAGTAGTTTGTCTTTGCTTGTTAGATAAAAGATTTCGTCCAAACCGTAATCATAATCATATATCGTATCGCGCATCTTATGTTCTTTAAGATACTCGTGCCATGTACTTCGGTTAAAAATGGGCCCTTGCAAGGCAGAAGAGAGTTCATGTAACTTGTAAACGGTGTTAATCAATTGATCTATCGACCGAAATACCTCCACATTCTGGAGCTCCAGGTCTAGATGCTCTATGTAGCTTGGTTCCAGCCCTAGCAGGAAAAACTCGTAAAGGACAGATTTTAGAACGCGCATTGCGTTCGAGCAAAAGATCTTTTCTAAGTTCAGTAATGCGCTTGAAAATTCATCTTGGATACACAAGCTCTTTTCTTCACCGCCCTGCAATGTGGCGTACGCGGGAATTAGATCATCTGAGAAAAGATCATTTCTATTCTTGTTGATGAGCCAGGCAACCTCGATCAACTTGATGATGTGTCTGAATTTCTTATAAAGCAGGAGTGGAGATTCGTGTTTTTTCCATTGGCCGGAACGGAAAGATGCGATTAATATTTCATAAAGTTCATCCGACGCACGCTCTACAGAGCGGAACTTCTTCAAAATCTTTGCGA
The DNA here is from genome assembly GCF_002455685.1 of Sphingobacterium sp. UBA6645. Classification (NCBI taxonomy): domain Bacteria; kingdom Pseudomonadati; phylum Bacteroidota; class Sphingobacteriia; order Sphingobacteriales; family Sphingobacteriaceae; genus Sphingobacterium; species Sphingobacterium sp. UBA6645. The sequence continues at coordinate 3,641 of NZ_DKLH01000009.1, read as the reverse complement.
GGGCATCAAAAGGATTGAGGATCTCAGCATCATTCAATAGAACGATATAGTCATTATTAGAATGTACACGGTGCATAATGTCAATTTTTAATCAATTATTTCTCTCAATCGGCTGAGACATATTGGTGAGATAAATGGCTATGTGTGCGCAATTATATTATGTATAAAGCATTCGAATCTAAACTTCCTTCAATATTCCTTTATAAGACTAAAAAAGTCTTTTTCGAAATAGGAATATCTTTCAACGAGATCTTTCAAATAGGTTGTTGAAAGCACTGATGCTTATCGGCTAGTATTCCTCCAATATCGAAACGTCCCCTTTGTGTCTGTTCATTTCAAACCAACGTTTGAACCAATACTGCATATACATATGTTTGTTTTTCCAAAACAGTTCCCTGTCCTTATAATCTATAGTGCCAACGGTCTCATCGATTTTCCGTTGTGATTTTAATTCATTGAACATCTGCATGATCTGCTTTTTGGTATAGAACGGCTGGCCAAATCTGCAGCACAGAAAGAATTTTTTGGCGATTTTGCGTTGTTTACTGGTAGCTGAATCATGATGGGAATAGCTCAACATCCAAATAAAATCGTTGAGCAATTTTTCAACCTCGACCTCTAGTATGGCGCATAGCATTCGGAGATTTGATGGAATATTCAATTTTACCTCTCGAGGTCTGCTGGAATACATTTCATCAATTTCAGCATATTGGTGGTACATGTCTACCGTTACGATCCGGTCTTTCTTTTTCTTCTTCATATCCCGTGTATTTTGGTTTACACAAATGAACACGGTCTGAGCTACGTAGCGAACCAAAAACGGTTGTAAAAAACCATAGTAGCTTGTATCCTACAACGCTTATCTTGTTTTGTACCATCTGAGAATAATTCGTAACTTGAATGGTGAATATTTTTTAACTTTGGACTTATGAGTACAACTAACACGACAAACCATATAGGAAGAAAAGTCAGCCGCATTCGTGAATTGCGGGGGATGAAACAAGAAGCTCTGGCAATGGAATTGGGCGTAAGTCAGCAGACAGTATCTAATATTGAGAAAAGTGCTACGATCGAGTCAGATCTCTTAGCTCAGTTAGCCAAAATCTTAGGGGTAACTCCCGAAGCCATCGAGAATTTTAGTGAGGAAGCTGTGTTCAATATTATCAATAACACATTCACGAGTCACGACACGTCCACTCTACATGCAATTAATATTCATCCGACTTTTAATCCAGTTGACAAACTTATTGAAGCACACGAGGAAAACAAACGCCTTTATGAACGGTTACTTCAAGCCGAGAAAGATAAAGCTACTTATTTAGAAGAGCTCCTGCGAAATAAGTAAATACAACAATTTTTAGCTTTTCTGATCAGTCGGCCATCCTATGCACACTTTTGCAGAGGTGATGTTAATCTCATTTTTTCGTTCTAAATTGATTTTTCAATGGAAACTTAATTAGAACAATATGAGAAATTTAAGGAAAGATCAGATCGTCACGATCGAAGACCTAGAGACTGCAAAATCCGAGATTTTAGAGTGTATTAAGCGGATTGGAACCGAGCGTAATTTAAATTCACCTGTTCATAGGTGGTTGAAATCGGCAGAGGTCAGAGCCCTATTGGGCTTTTCTCCTGGGAAGCTTCAGGCTGTTAGGGAAAGTGGTTTACTCAAATACACTAAAATAGGAGGGAACATCTATTATGATCCAGAGGATTTACAAAGTCTTTTTAGTAACAATCAGTTTAAATGTCGATCGTAAGATGAGTGGCCTCGGACGTGCCGTTCCCCCAAAATGGCGATATGTAAAAATTTACTTTTTAGAGAAGGGGCAATCGCAACTTGTTGCAAAAAGTTTTTTTGATCATTATAGTGAGAGGAACTGGATGAATTCCTACGGAAACCTGCTAAGCAACTGGAAAGCTCTCGCGTGGAATTGGATAATAAGCAAGACATGATGGAATTCAAAATTGAAAAAACCTCCTAAAAACTATCTTTTAGGAGGTTTTTATTTCCTAAGAAATCGTACGGAGTTTTCCCTCGGGGGTAAAGATTTTTTCTCTTACGTTTTCCCAGGTATTGCTTATTTTATTCTTTTTGACTTTCGCGTACCGTTGCGTGGTACGAATACTACGATGTCCGAGCATTTTACTGACCTCCTCTAGGGAGAACCCCATGACATTTAACATCATGTCGGCAAAGGTATGTCTAGCAAGGTGTGTATTAAGCTCCCTATCGAGACCACATAAGACTGCAAGCTCTTTAAGGTATCCATTATATCGAGCATTGCTGTTGACAGGGAGCAGGCGTCCCAGAACAGTTCTACAGGGATGGTTTTTATATTTTTCGATAATCTCTTCGACTATAGGCATGACTGGAACCATTTCTGGTACTCCTGTTTTACCGCGCTCCTTGATAATCCAGCTTTCTTGTTTAAGCCCAATATTTAGGATGTGTTTAACATTTAAAGCATAGACATCCTGAAAGGCGAATCCAGTAAAGCACTGAAAAACAAAAACGTCACGAACTTCTTCAAGGCGCTTTAGACAAATTTCCTTTTCCCAGATGGATCTGACCTGTTCGAATTCTAATGGCAAGATGTCCGTGTCGTCACCACCACATCGGAATCTTTGGATCGGATTTTTTTCAATGTATCCTTCGGATTCCGCCAAAGTCAAAATCTGTTTGGTGTTTTTGATCTGTTTTTTTGCAGCAGCTTCCCCAATGACTCTTTCCCGCTCTATGGTCAAATAACGATAAAATCTAGATGCAAAAGAGTATTCAATTTCCTTTATTTCAATATCCATATTCCGATATTCATGTTGGACGAATTCTTGAATTTTGTTGTAAGTGGCTCTCCACTGTCGAAGCGTCTGCGCCGAACGGAGACCTTTTGTAACCATCGTCTGGAAGTCCGCAATATATTTTTCGGTTAATTGTAAAAGGTTGCAGGAGACCGTTCGGATTTGTTTTGGATTCCCTTTTTTGTGATCAGCAGGCAGACCGTAGAATACATTTCTGACCATCATTGGTGTGACATAGGCATGTTGGAGTTGCAACATGGCGAAATGACGATCTAAATCGGTTGAGATCTCGGAGATCCGCTTATTGATCTGCTTAGCTTGTATTCCTGAAATCACACGTTTTGAGGATGGATCCCAATGCTCAAAACTGACTTTTTTCCCGATGGAAAATTCGACGTTGAAGCCGTCAATGGAAATCCTGCAGAAGATCGGGGCAAGGCCTTTGTTGTCGGCTTTTGATTTTCGGTGCCAAAATAGCACCGTGAGTTTTTGATTGCTTTTCATTTTCTTTGATTTTTTGATGTTTAGAAAATGTTCTTATTATCCAATTCAAAACTTACTGTCAAAAACTGGTGCCCTAATTTACGAATCAAAAAAGGGCACCAGTTTGGGCACCATTTCGATTAACCAATTATGGTAAATTATGACTCAAAAATTTATCCTGATGGCGGTTTTCCGGCTATTTAGACGAGAAAAGGCGCTATCTCTAGCGCCTTTTGTGATCCCGCTGGGATTCGAACCCAGGACCCATACATTAAAAGTGTATTGCTCTACCAGCTGAGCTACGGAATCTTGTACTTTTGTAGTACCCTTCGTTGTTTGAAGTGATGCAAAGGTAG